>CAZANK010000279.1:2411-5614 GCA_964486235.1 uncultured Prolixibacteraceae bacterium
TACAAGGATGTCCTTTCCGGTTTTCCTAACCTGCAGAAATGTATCAAAATTGTTTTGCCCGATCTTCAGGGACCTCTGGATACGCTCGAACTGCTACGCGGCAGCAATATTTACACCGATTTTATTCTCGATCCTGAAATGCTTGAAAACGGCTTGAGCCTGATGGCTGAAGCTCAGGTCGGATTTGCCGGGCATCTGCGACCGTATTTGACCGACGGGCAAGAAGGATACTCGAACCAACATGCGGTCCCCATCAAAGGAAATATCCTGATAAGAAATGATTCGGCCATCATGATCTCACCGGAAATGTATACCGGGCAGGTGGCCCGTCACGACGAGTTCGTGCTGAAGTCATTGGGCGGTGGCGGAATTCACTCCTGCGGAAAGATCGATTTTAACCTGCATGAAATTCTCAGGCTGCCCTCCGTTCGATGTTTCGATTTTGGACAGTCATACCTGAACGACATGGATTCGGTGTATCCGATTGCACGCGAAAAGAAAATACCTTTACTCAGGTTGCGTCCGGGAAAGGACGAATTGCTTTCCGGTCAGATACAAAGGCAGTTCCCGACAGGCGTTTCCCTGGTCTACGAGGCCTGTTCGTTCGAAGAAGCTGTTTTTGTTTCAAAAAAGTACTGTAACAAGTGGTGAACAGAAAGGATTAGGTATGGATAAAAAACAACGGGTAGCATATGCAATAAATCATAATGAGCCGGACAAAGTGCCGGCACATATCAACGCCACAAAATGGGTTGTCACTAAGTTGAAAAAGATACTAAATGTGACAACCGACAAGGAACTACTGAACGCTTTGTACATCGATATTTACGATATGCGCGGGATCGATCTCCATTCGGGAACGGTACCGAAATATGTTGGTCCGGAAAACGAACTGTTTGAAGGCTGGAAGGGAGGGATTTTCAGTTTCTGGAATATGAAAGAATTTGAAAATAAAACTCCAGCCGGATGGACCATGGAAATAGGACCAGCTCCGCTTTCGAATGCTCTTTCAGAGGAAGAATGTGAAAAATATCCCTGGCCGGACAATAACTGGTTCGACTATTCAAACCTGCGGAAAGAACTGAAAGATTGGAATGGCTTTTCGATAATGGCTTCCGGGGGCTCGGTTTTCCAGCATGCGACCTACATCAGGGGAATGGACACTTTGATGATGGATATGATGACGAATCCGGGAATGGCGCACTACCTGCTTGATAAGGTAAGCGGTTTTTATTACGAATATTATCGTCGGATGTTTGAAGCAGCCGGCGATATGATCGACATTTTCGCTCTTGCTGATGATTTGGGCACGCAAAACAGCTTGCTCATCAGTCCGGAGCTTTTCGACGAATTTGTGGCTCCGGGACTGAAAAAAATGGCAGAACTGGCTCATCAGTATAACATTAAACTTCTTCTCCATACCTGTGGTAATATTGAATTGTTAATTCCCCGTTTCATTGGTCTCGGCGTTGATATACTCGATCCGGTTCAGCCCGAAAGTATGGATCCTGTAAAAATTAAGGGAAAGTACGGAAAGCAGATTACCCTGAGGGGAGGAATAAGCGTGCAGAATGTGATTTCGCGGGGGACAGTGGATGAGGTTAAGGCTGAAACCCGCCGTATTGTGGAAGCCCTGAAACCCGGAGGCGGATACATCCTTTCACCCGGGCACCCGGTGCTCCAGGACGATATTCCTGCTGAAAATATTGTGGCAATGTATGAGACAGGCTGCGAATTTGGACGATATTAGATAACAGGTAGGAGGGTGGAAGTGAACCGATCCGGGTTACCCTTTGTGATTATGCTTCGGACAGAAACAGCCATGCGGAACAATACTACTTGTAGTTACGTAAAATTAGTCCTCAAAAAGTAAAAAATGAGTATATTTGGGTACATTAATTGTTGGAGGTATTCGTATGAGAAATGAATATATTGCTGTTATAAAACAGGAAGGTGAGTGGTGGGTGGGGTGGATCGAGGAAGTTCCAGGTGTCAATTGCCAGGAGAGAACCTATGATGAATTGAAGGAAACTTTGGAAATTACATTAAAAGAAGCACTGGAATTTAATCGTCAGGATGCGAGGACTGCTGCTGGTAGCGGATACATGGAGGAAAAGATAGCTGTATGAAGAGGATATCTCGGTGTCGATCCAATAAAATAAAGATCTTGAAGTTAATCGTTTTGGGGTATGAATCGTATCCTTCTGAAAAAATCTTCATCAAACGGATACATCCAGGCAAATGAGAGGGAAATATCGGGATAGGCCCTTGTAAAGAGCTTATATTTAACAGGTTTTATATGAGCCTGGTCATATTTAACTTCAATAGCCCGAGGCGCTTCCCCGGTATCAGAAAGCACAAAATCGACTTCATTCCCTTCCGAAGTTCGCCAAAAATGAATCGAATCCAGATCATAATGATCCGCCAATATCCTGAAAAAGGTATTTTCCCAAAGACTACCTTTGTCTGTACGGGAAATAATCGGTTGAAAGTTATCGATCAGACAGTTACGCAAACCTGTATCGAGCACCTGTCAGGATGGTATATTCCTTCTTCTCCAGGTGGGCTTTTAAGTTTTCAAATAATTTTCTGCGGATCATTTTTTTTATGATTTGTACAAAAATAGATAAATTATCCGATATTTTTATCTATACATGGGGTAAATTATTGGGTAATTTTACTAGTGCACAGGGTAAATTATCGGATTTTTTATCCGGTGAACCATATCGGGCAATTTGATTAAGCAATTTATATTAATTGTCGTATATATATTTAACTTAAAATCTATTTCAAATGAAAAGTGTATCAAGAGAATTGAATTGGGCATCTGCTGCCCCTCTTATCCTTGTGACTGAAACCTGGTTTACTCGGTTATTGTTCATTTTATATGACTTTTCTCCTAAAAAGATTCAAAGAATATTGTGATCTTTGCACCCGGCTTTAGTCTTGATCCCGGAACAAGAGCCGGAATCGGGCTTGAAAATGGTAAATATTTTTTAAAGACGTCATCTTATGTATGGGAAATTTCAGGCATACTTGCAAAGCGAATTAGCTTTAATTGCCGGTCAGGGGCTTTTTAAAAAAGAGCGGATCCTGGTTTCACCCCAGAATGTGAAGATAAAAGTTCAGTCAGGACAGGAGGTCCTTAATTTTTGCGCCAATAATTACCTGGGGTTGTCTGACGACCAGGAGTTGATCAACGC
>CAZANK010000280.1:0-5604 GCA_964486235.1 uncultured Prolixibacteraceae bacterium
TTCCGATAGCTGGTCCATGCGTGCATGAACAGGGACCTTCCAAAATCTGGCCAGCATCGATTTTGAATCGATCGGGAATTCCAATCTGCGGTGGGAGACAACAAATACGATTGACTTAGGCGTGGATTTTGCGCTTGTTAACAATCGCATTGAAGGTTCTTTGGCCTATTACAAGCAAGATATCAAAGATATGCTGCTGCAAGTCGCACTTCCGCAATCTGCCGGAATTCAGGGAGGAAACAGCATTTGGCAAAATATCGGCGACATGAAGAATGACGGGATCGAAATCAGCTTCAAAGCACATCTGCTCGACAAAACGGTAAAATGGACGCTGGGGGGAAACCTGACGACAAATAAAAATAAGGTACTTTCCTTGGATCCGGAATCTGACAGGGATGGCGTCGGTATCATTACGGAGGCTGAAGGCAGCATTAGCCGGACGATTATCAAGGCAGGCCTGCCAATAGGAACATGGTATATGGCTGAATCGGCAGGGGTTGATCCCGAAAAAGGAATTCCGATGATCTATGAAATCGAAACGCTGGAAGATGGCACCACTTCCCATACCGGGAATATCATTCCCGGAACCGAAGCCAATATAAACAATAACCGGATGATGCTAAAAGGAAAATCCTCGATCCCCAAAGTGGTTGGTGGGTTCACTAACTATCTGGCCTACAAAAATTTCGACCTGAACATGGCCTGGTCATTTTCATTAGGCCACTACATCTATAACCGGGTACTGCAAAGCAGTTTAACTCCAAACCGGGGAATGCTCGTCTTGTCGAAAGAATTGCTTACCGACAGTTGGGAAAATACGGGCGACCGGTCCAAATGGCCCCAGGTGGTCTCCGATGTCCAGTATTTTTATGATGACGAAGGCGTTCATACACCCAGTACAGGCCATAAATACGGCAGCGACAACAATACCCCTTCCACGTTGTACCTGGAAAAAGGCGATTATCTGCGCCTAAGCAGCCTGCAAGTTGGATATTCGCTTCCGAAGTCCGTGACACAGCGAATCTACCTGGACTATTTGCGGGTTTACGCGAATGCAAGCAATCTGCTCACTTTTACAAAGTTCTCCGGCTACGATCCGGAAATTCCAATTGACGCCAATATCGGTACCGTTGCGATCTTTTCCACAATGCCTCAAATGAAAATATTCAGTCTGGGAGTCAATATTATTTTTTAACAAAAGAAACTACCATTATGAAAAAAATTAGAAGCCTAATCATATTCCTGACTTTTTTGTTTACCGCATTTTCCTGTGATCAAGAAGATTTTTTTGAACTGAAAAGGCCCAATGAAAACCCCTGGTTGTCTGTTGCCGAACTTGAAATGGGTGTTTATCAGGTTTATTATTACTATTCCCCGGGGCCATGGTACAGCGCGTTAGGAACCCTGGGTTTAAAAGACTTTGCGGAGTCAGACGTCAGCCAGTTGCTTCCCGGGATATCAGGGGACAATTACGCGATCGAGTACTACAACAGAAAGTATAACAGTATCATGCCGGCCAAAGAAATCGAGTGGTCGTTCGAGTATCTGTACCTGCAGTTGACCTCAGCCAATGCTCCCCTCAAATTTATCCTGGATGCGGAAGAAAAGGGTGAAGACCCTTTTACGGAGATGACGCAGGAGGACAGGAACCGGGTTACCCAACTGAAGGGGGAATTGCTTTTCTTAAGGGCCCTGGCGCATTGGTACCTTGCCCGGTTGTATGCGCCTCCTTTTGACCCCACTGAAACCTCAGACAACAACGATAAAGAATGCTTTGTACTCAGAACGACGTTTGAAACCAACGCCGATGAACTGAAAAACTCCACATTGGCTACGGTCCGGGAAGTCTATGCGTCGATCCAGAAAGATTTTGAAGACGCAAAGGCGTTGTTGCCGGAAACATACCTGACTAACGAAATCAGCTCCAGGACCAGGGCAAACCGCTATGTGGCTGCAGGGATGCTGGCCCGGGTTTACTTTATCACCGGACAGCACAGTAAGGCAAAAGCAGAATGCGATTACCTCCTGAGTGGCCCGTTCAGTCTGGACGATGACCCGATCGAGTCCTTTAACCGGAACGGGGGACAGGGTAGCAGCAGCGAAATGATTTGGGAATATGCCTATCATAGTTCTTCCCATCCGACCGACCGTATTCCGACTATTTTTGGGAAAAACAATTACAACGCGAAAAACGGGGGACGTGGCTCTTCATTCTCCAGATGTTCATGGGCTAACCTCACCATGGGGTACAATATGCTGAAGGAAATCGGATGGATGGCTGACGGGAAAAACGGAGATTATACCATCCTGCCCGACGCATTAAATGATAAAAGGTACAATCAGCTTTATTTTAAGCTCGAAGGTTACAAAGCGATACCGGGCGGACTGACCACCGCGCAGCAAAACGCGCATAAAAATACCTATGAAACGGTTCAACCGGGAATCACGACACCACAGGTGTGGCTCGACAAGCATTTCCGCGCCACGGACGGAAGGAGATCGACCCGGGCCATGCTCCGTTTGGCAGAGTTTTACCTGACCCGCTCGATTATTCGATTTAATGAAGGAAACGTGAACGGCGCTGCCGACGACCTCAATGCCGTCAGAAGAAGGGCCGGCCTTACGGATATCGCTGCGGCCAACCTTACCGCGGACGATATTCACAACGAACGGGTTAAAGAATTGTCGGGCGAACACGGCGACCGTACCTATTACCTGATTTCATTAAGGCTGCCTATTGGCATCGGCGACCGCGATCCTGGTCAGTTTTCGCCGGTTGAACCTCCTTATTCCGACTATTACTGGCAAGTCCCGCTCATTGAGCAACAGCTAAATCAAGCCTATGGCGTAGAGTAAAAAAAACCAAAATGCAATACTACTTCTGAACGAATTCATTTGTAGTATTGCATTTCATCAATCATATTTTACAGGAATGAAACGTATCACCAAATCAATCAAAAGCACTCAAAAGGCCGGGAACAGAAAAACGATGCTCTTTTTCATGGCTTTCACGGCCCTCATTTTAACCGGCATGATGATCTCCGGCTGCAGTAAGGACGATGCCACTGATGAACCCAGTATTAAACTCAGCATTACAGGATTATCCATTCCTGAAGAACTCGATGCCCCGGAAGGCGGTGAGCTGACGCTAACCGGAAAAGGATTTGCAGAAGGGGATCATATCCGACTGTCCCTGGCATCAAATACATCGCTCCAATTTACGGTCGATGTGAAATCGGTCACCGGGCAATCCGTAACTTTTCCGGTACCGGAAGGGATCCCTTCAGGAGATTATTCCCTGATGGTTCTCCGGGGAACAGAAAGCGCTTTCCTGGGATCGGCCACCTTGAACCTCGTCGCCAATATTCCTGTTCCCGATATTTCGGGGATGACGGTAAAAGGAGCGGTGTCCTGCAACGGAACCGGCATCCCGGATGTTGTCGTTTCCGACGGATACGAAGTGACAAAAACAAATGCCAACGGAATCTATTATCTTCCGTCACAAAAGAAGCATGGCTTTGTCTTCATTTCTATCCCCGGAGATTATGAGGCCGCCAACGAAAAGAATATTCCCTTGTTTTACAAACCGGTAACAAAAGGAACCTCTGTTGAACGCCGGGATTTCGTACTAACCCCGACCAGCAACACGAAACATGTCATCCTTGCCATGGCCGATTGGCACCTGGCAGGTATCAACGACGATCTGACCCAATTTAATCAAGGCTTCCTTCCGGACGTCAATGCACTGATTCAGGGTTACCAGGCAAAAGGGGTTAAAGTTTACGGTGTGACACTTGGAGACATGAGCTGGGACACCTATTGGTACAGTAAAAGCTTTGGACTTCCCGAATACCTGACCAACATGCAAAAACTCAACTGTCCGGTTTTTAACACCATGGGAAATCACGACAATGATCCCTATTCTGAAGGAGACTGGAATGCCGAAAAAGCTTTCAGGACAAATATTGGTCCGACATACTATTCGTTCAACCTGGGAAAAATTCATTACGTTGTTCTTGATAATATCGAGTATCTGAATACCGGAGGGGCACCGGGAGTGATGGGACAAAAAAATTACAACAACAAGCTGATCAGCGATCAACTGGAATGGCTGAAAAAAGATATTGCCATGATTACCGACAAAACGACGCCAATGATCGTTGCCATGCATATCAACCTGCATCAGAATCCCACGCTCAACGGGAACGGAGATCAGGTAAATAAAGTTGCACTTGCCAACGGCAACGAACTGATTTCCGTTTTTGAAAGTTTTTCAAATGTCCATTTCCTGACCGGACACACCCATTATAATTTTACCGTTGAAGCAAAACCTTCACTCATGGAACACAACATTGCCGCCGTCTGTGCAACCTGGTGGTGGACCGGTAAAAGCGGCTTCGCAGGAAATCATATTTGCAAAGACGGAAGCCCGGGAGGATACAGCGTCTGGGAAATCGACGACAAAGACGTCAAATGGTATTATAAGAGTATTGGCTTTGAAAAAGAATACCAATTCAGAGTATATGATCTGAACAAAACACACATCACGAATGAAAAATATGCGCCCAATGCCACGTATCTCCCAGCAGAATATGCGCCCGATTATGCGTATTCCTCCGACAAAAATGAAGTTTTGGTGAATGTGTGGGGGTACGACAGTCAATGGAAAATCGAAATAAAAGAGAACAATCAGCCATTACCGGTTAAACGTGTGACGGCCAAAGACCCGCTTCACATTATTTCGTACCAGGCCAAGTGCTACAATACCACCGTACAACTTCCAAACAGTGATTTCGTCACCAGCACGACTGCCCACATGTTCAGGGCAACCGCATCCAGTCCGACGTCTGCACTGGAAATCAAGGTGACAGACCGCTTTGGGGACGTGTACGCCGAAACCATGGTCCGTCCCAAAGAGCTGACTTGGTCGATGAACTGAATAAGGCGGAAGGGTACAAAACCTTCCATCCTGCGTCGACCGAAACATTGCGGTTAAAAAGCACTCCCAAACAAGTAACCGTTGACGGAACGGTCGTCGGACAGGTTGACAGTTATCATTTTTTGACCACGGTCAGGGGTTTTGTGAGTTGGTTGCCGAGATGGTCGATCAGTGTGAGCCGATGGTTGCCCGGCGGGGGATTGACCGCCATCTGATGGGTACCGGAGGTCAGTCCGAGGTACTGTTCATCCAGGTGCCAGTAGATGGTTGCCCCGGACGAGGAATGCGCGGCTTCCAGGATCACCTGACCCGGCGATCCGTCGAGTTGAACGGGAACGAACACCTGGTTATTCTCCCGCGGATAGATCATTTCCATCACCGGCAACGGCGAAGCCTCCGCACAGCGCGGGTGAAACGGGGGCAACGGCTTATAAAACGGATGCTGCCGCCTGTAATACCATTCCATCACGGGCGGCAGCACAAACCAGGAACGGTGGGCCATTTCAGACACGGGGAGACACGCGGAGGTCACCCGGCATGTTTCTGACGGGTCCAGGTGTACCATCCGGCAATAGGGACAGGCTCCCGTGCTGAGGCCTTTTTTCAAGATCATCACCGTATCGGCGGCGCTGCAATACGGTCCGACGCGGTAACCGCTTTCCCGG
>CAZANK010000281.1:0-5601 GCA_964486235.1 uncultured Prolixibacteraceae bacterium
CGCCTGCGAAGAGGCTCATGGTGATTAACATGGTTTTCATTCTTTTCATTTTTATTGTTTGGAACTATTTCCGTCGGGACACTTTCTATCCCTTTTCCTGATCCAGCTTTTAAAGAACCAGGGTTCATCCTAAAACAATTCTGAAGGGAGGATGTTCACCGGTTAAAGGGTGTTGGATCGTTTGATGATGAAACAGACTGATGAACAGCGCGTGAAATCGGTCCATTGAAAGATGCCGGTTGGGAAATGGCTGGCCGCCAATCCTCATGCTTTCCTGTAAAAGTTCATTTCCCGGAGGTATTGATAAGCTTTTGAGGGGATGAAACAACTGACGTTTTTCCCTTCTTCGATCGCCCGGCGGATAAAGGATGCGGAGATTTCCATCAGGGGAGCGTGAACAGGATGGATGTGAGGATGCATGGGCTGATCTTCAACCGGGTGGCCCGGACGGGGATATACCAGCACGTGATGGTTTTGCAGGATCAGATCCGCATCCTTCCAGTTGTTGAAATGCTTCAGATTGTCGGAGCCCATGATCAGGTAAAATTCATGATCCGGATAAGCATCCCGGAGGCAGGCAAGCGTGTTGACGGTGTAAGACGGCCGGGAAAGCTTAAATTCAATGGCCGATGCGCGAAAACGCCCATCACCGTCAATGGCGCGGTTCACCAGCTCCAGCCGGTGATCATCCTTCAGCAGGTGCTTCTGTTCCTTAAAGGGATTCTGAGGACTGACCACAAACCAAAGCTGTTCGATGTCCGTAAACTCGACCATGTAGTTGGCGATGGCCATGTGGCCGATATGAATGGGATTAAATGTTCCGAAATATAAGCCTATCTTCATCGTCGCAAATTTTATCAAGACACAAGAAGCTGTCAGCTCACCGCTTATCGCTCACCGCTTGCTGTCTCCGGTGAACTCGTTGACAATGCTTTCAGCCTCCTTTAACGTCAGGGGCAGGTCTTTGTTGACGAGGATCACATCAAACCGGGACGAGAATGTGAGTTCGTGGGCGGCCTTTTCCACCCTTTTCCGGATCACTTCGGGCGAATCGGTCGATCGTTTTTTTAACCGGAGTTCCAGCTCTTCGATGGAGGGAGGCTGGATAAAAACGGCGAGTGCTTCCTTTCCGTAGGCCTTTTTGATATGGATACCGCCCACGACATCCACATCAAACAGCACGTGTTTCCCCATGTTGCGGATTCGTTCGACTTCCGATTTGAGCGTTCCGTAGCAGGTACCCGGATAAACTTCTTCCCACTCCAGAAACTCGTTATTGGCCGTTTTTCTTCTGAATTCGTCAGGGCTTAAAAAGTGATAGTCAATTCCGTCCGATTCCGTGACCCTTGGCGCCCTGCTGGTTGCGGACACCGAAAACCCCAGACGGTCATCCACTTTCAAAAGATGTTTGACGACGGTTGTTTTGCCGGCTCCCGAGGGAGCTGAGAAGATGATCAGTTTCCCTTTAGTCATGCGTTCCTTTTACAGTTATAACACGTTCAGCAGTTGTTCCTTGATCCGTTCCAGGGCGTCTTTCATTTGGACCACGATCCGCTGCATGTGGCTTTCATTGGCTTTACTGCCGATCGTATTGATCTCGCGCCCGATTTCCTGGGCAATAAACCCCAGCTTTTTGCCGGAATCTCCCGGGCTGTGCAGCGTCTCCAGAAAATAGTCACAGTGATTGGTGAGCCGGACTTTCTCCTCGTTGATGTCCAGCTTCTCAAGATAATAGATCAGCTCCTGTTCAAACCGGTTCTTGTCCACACTCCCGTTCACGTTAATTTGGTTGAGACTTTCCAGGATGCGCGCCTTGATATTGGCCATACGCTGTTCCTCAAACGGATCGATCTGTTTAAACAGGTGCTGGATTTCGGCCAGATTGGCCGTGATGTCCCGGCTCAGGGCTTCGCCCTCCTGGATTCTGAATTGGATCACGGATTGGATGACCGACTGTATTTGGATGAAAACCGCTTCCCATTCTTTTTCATCGGGACTTGCGAACACGGTTTTCACGGAATCCGGCAGCCGCATCACCGGGGCGATGATCAGTTCCGTGACTGGCAAACCCAGTTTTTTCTGGATTTCACCAAGCTGATTGACATAGTTAATCACAACCGGCCCGTTGATGGCCGAGTTACTCTCAGCGCCGTGATCTTCCACAAAAATCGAAAAATCAATTTTTCCGCGAACGAGTTTTTCGGAGATTTCTTTCCTGATTTCCAGCTCTTTTTCCCGGTAGGACATCGGTATCCGGGTGTTAATATCGATCTGTTTGCTGTTTAGTGATTTAAGTTCGACGGTGATCTTCTTGTTCCCTGTCTCGAATTCGGCCTTTCCGTAGCCGGTCATAGATTTGATCATGGGTATTTTTTGTCAAAGGTATCAAATTTCGTTCAGAAAAAAAGAGTGCCGGGTGGGGGCGGGCTGATTTTTCTGTCAGGCAATGACGCCCGATCCCACCAGTTCATCGCCGTCGTACCAGGCCGCGAACTGTCCGGGCGTGACCCCTCTTTGCTCCTGGTCGAACAGCATGTAAAGTCCCTCGTCGTGCAGGTAGAGCGTGGCCTCTCCGAGGGGTTGCCGGTAGCGGATCCTTACCTGGTAGCGACGGGTTTCTCCCGGCTGCATGGCGATATCGGGCCTGAGCCAGTGCACCTCCGGCCAGGCGATAAACAGGCCCGGCCGAAAAAGTCCGGGGTGCCCTGTTCCTTCGCCGACGTAGATAATGTTCCGGTGAACATCGGTGCCAATCACAAAAAGGGGCTCGGCATGTCCGCCAACCCGGAGTCCTTTCCGTTGTCCGATCGTGTAAAAATGAGCGCCGCGATGTTCCCCGATTACCTTGCCGTTCCAGGGTTTCCAGGGATAGGCGAAGCACAGCTTCTTAAAATTGGCGGGCGTCTTTTCGACGTTTTTCTTCTTTTCCATGAAGGAAGCCGGGATATCGATGATGTTCCCTGTTTTGGGTTCCAGTTGCTGCTGCAGGAAGGTGGGCAGGTCTACTTTGCCAACAAAGCAGATACCCTGGGAGTCTTTTCGCGCGGCCGTGGGCAGTTGTTGTTCCGCAGCGATCCGGCGAACCTCCCGTTTTAAAAGATGGCCCACCGGGAAGAGCGACCTCGCGAGCTGGTACTGGGTCAATTGGCAGAGAAAATAACTCTGGTCCTTGTTGGGGTCGGCTCCTGCAAGCAACCGGTACATCGTCTGCCGGTCAAGGGTGAATTCGGACTTGCGGCAATAATGTCCGGTGGCCACGTAATCGGCGCCAAGCTTCAGACACTCATCCAGAAAGATGTCGAATTTAATTTCCCGGTTACACAAGACGTCCGGATTCGGCGTATGCCCTTTACCGTACTCGCTGAACATATAATCCACCACCCGCTGTTTGTAGTCTTTGCTCAGGTCAACGATGTGAAAAGGCATCCCCAGCTTTTTGGCGACCATCTCCGCGATCAGGGCATCATCTTCCCAGGTGCACTGGCCTGTGAGCGTGCCGGTGCGGTCGTGCCAGTTGATCATGAACAGGGCAGTCACGTCGTACCCCTGTTGTTTTAGCAGGTACGCGGCAACGCTCGAATCCACTCCTCCGGATAATCCAATAACAACCCTCTTCATTTTTTTTGATTGAACGACAAAAGTAGGAGGAAATGGGCATGTTTGCAAGATCGAAAAAGCAGGTCCCGGTTTTTTTTACCGGGGCCACCTGCAAACGTCGTTGAATTTGCCTGGCGCATCGATAAAAACAGTACTTTTATCGGTAAGAACGGTTGCCAACCCTTCAGTGGGCAAACTTTGGTGCTGTTTTTGATGGATGTGGAATTCAGAAAAATAAAACGATCCTATTATGAAGAAGATTTACACCCTGCTTTTCTTTGTTACATGTGCGGTCACCGGATTTTCGCAGTCGCGTTTTTTCGTCGGTCTGAACGGCGGACTTGATTTTTACAGCAACAAGTATTATTCGAAAAATGAATACCGGAAGTTTGAAGACGGGAAGACGGACTTCAACGCCGGATTGGATTTGGGGTACCGGTTTTCGGACAAGGCCCGCTTCCGCCTGGGATTCAACTACAACGAGTACCATTACGGACAACGACCAATGACTACTGGAGAGATCAAGAAGTCGGAGATGACCCTGCGGAACCTGGATATCATCCCCCGTCTCGATTTCAGGGTGTGGTCTTTGAAAAAGCTGGAATTGTTCCTCTCTCCCGGACTTCGGCTTGCGTATACGCTTGAAGGTGATGAGAAATCTTTTCGCTCGAACGGGACTATTTCTGATTTGCATTACATGAATCAAAAATACAAGGACAAGATGTCTGGTTTGGTTGGCGGTGCCCTGTTGAAATACAACTTCACGAAACACCTGGGGGCGGTCCTTTCACCCGATTATACGTTTTTCTTTGATAAGTTATATGACAAGAATGACGGCAACCTTCAGCGGTTTAGCGTCAACCTTGGATTGGAATGGCGGTTGTAAAACGGTCATCCCGGGAGGAGCGTGGTCCCTCCCGATTGCAGGCCCGGTATGTTGGTAATCCGCACCCGGCTTACGCCTCTTTTGATGGCGTCGAAGCTGTTATCCAGCTTGGGGACCATCCCGGCATGAATGGCCCCGGCTGCTTGCAGCTCCTTAAACTGGTCATAATTCAGGGCACTGATCAGGGAACGGTCATCTTCCGCATCACGAAGCACACCAGGCTTTTCAAAGCAGAATACCAGTTCGGTCTGATAGGCGGTACTCAGGGCGACCGCCGCTTCGGCGGCAATGGTGTCGGCGTTGGTATTGAGGAGCTGGCCGTTGCCGTCGTGGGTCAACGGAGCCAGCACCGGGACGACTCCCTGGTCGATTAAAAGGGTTAACTCCCTGGTCCGGACGTGCGTCACGTCGCCTACAAAGCCGTAATCAATCGCTTTCACCGGTCGTTTCACCGCCAGCATGTAGTTGAGATCGGCCCCGGTAAGTCCGATGGCATTTGTGCCCAGCGACTGAAGCGCGGCGACCATGTTCTTGTTGACCAACCCGCCGTATACCATGGTCACGACTTCGAGCATGGCCTGGTCGGTGATACGCCGGCCATCCACCATCCGTGCCTCCAGTCCCAGCCGCGAGGCCATCGTGGTGGCGGAGCGGCCGCCGCCATGGATCAGTACCTTCAATCCTTCGATCTGCAGGAAATGGACCAGGAAATCGTGCAAAGATGCGGGTTCTTCGACGACTTTGCCACCGACTTTAACCAAAGTAAGATGTTCAGACATTCGTTATTCGATTAAGATGGAGAACGGAAAAGGGAAACCGGAGACCGGAAGAACCCAGGAACTTTTGCGATCAGCGTTTATCCAGCAGCATTTTGAGCACGGCCTGGGCCGAAAACAGCCGGTTCGCCGCTTCGGCAACCACGATCGAGCCGGGACTGTCGATGACACTGTCGCTGACGATCATGTTCCGGCGCACGGGCAGGCAATGCATGAATTTCGCGTTGTCTGTCACGGCCATCTGGCGCTCTGACACGGTCCATGAGCGGTCTTTCGACAAAATTTCCCCGTAATTGGTGAAGGAAGCCCAGTTTTTCGCATAAATAAAATCAGCGCCTTCAA
>CAZANK010000282.1:0-2194 GCA_964486235.1 uncultured Prolixibacteraceae bacterium
CGACTCACGCACCAGGATCAGCAGCTTTCGCATGACATCCAGCCCGCTCAGATCAATCCGCGGATCAGGCTCGGAATAACCCTGTTCTTTCGCCATCTGAATGGTTTTACTAAAGGGAACCTCGGCCGATATGGTGTTAAAAATAAAATTCAACGTCCCTGAAAGTACCGCTTCGATCTTCTGAATTTTATCGCCGGCGTTCACCAGGTCATTTAACGTGTTGATAATGGGTAAGCCGGCGCCCACGTTGGTCTCGAAAAGGAACTTAATCCCCCTTCTCTTGGCAATACTCTTCAGCTTCAAATAGTTGTCATACTCCGAAGACGCTGCAACCTTATTGGCGGTCACGATGGCCACGTTGGCGTTGAGCAGGTCTTCATAAAGTCCGGCCGCGGCAATCGAGGCGGTACAATCGACAAAAACCGAGTTATAGATATTCATTTCGATAACTGCCTGCTTGTACGCCTCCAGCCCCGATGTCAGTCCTTCCCGTTCCAGACGTTCTCTAAAATCTTCTATCTCAATTCCTTCGCGATCGAGCAACATCCTTTTCGTGTTGGCGACCCCCACCAGTTTGATCTTTAAATGCTTTTCCTTCAGTAATTTTTCCTGTTGCAGCCTGATCTGCTTCAACAGGTTTCCGCCCACTAAACCAATACCGAGCAGGAAAATGTTGACTTCGACATTTTCCGAAAGGAAGAAGGCCTCGTGCACCACGTTGAGTGTTTTCCGCAAATCACTGTTCTTGACCACCCAGGAAATATTGAGCTCTGACGCCCCCTGGGCGATCGCGACAATGTTGATCCCGTTTTTACCGATCGTATGAAAAAGCTTCCCGGCCACGCCCGATGATTTTTTCATGTTTTCGCCAACGATGGCCACCACCGCAAGATCACGCTCAATGTCGACCTTGCTGATCTTTCCGGAAGCGATCTCGCGCTCAAATTCCTTTTGAATGGCTTCTTCCGCGTTCTTCACCCCGGCGGTGTCAATTCCGACCGTAATGGAATTCTCGGATGACGCCTGGGAGATCAGGATCACGTTGATGTTTTCACCGGCCAGCGCCGAAAACAGCCGCATCGACACGCCGGTCACCCCGACCATGCCCAGTCCCTGGATCGTCACCAGGCTGATCTCCGAAATTGAAGAGATCCCCTTTACCGGAAATTCCTTTCCGTTTAGCCGGCTCCCGGTGATCAGCGAACCGGCCGCGGTCGGATCCATGGTGTTCTTGATCAATAAGGGGATGCCTTTCTGATAGACCGGCAGGATGGTAGGCGGATAAATCACTTTGGCCCCGAAGTGCGACAGTTCCATCGCTTCCGAATAGCTTAACGATGTGATCACATAAGCTTTGCTGATGACACGCGGATCGGCGGTCATGAACCCGTCCACATCGGTCCATATCTCCAGCAGCGACGCGTTCAGCGCTGCCGCGTAGATCGCCGCTGTATAGTCCGAACCACCCCTTCCCAGTGTCGTGTACTCGCCTTTGGTGTTACTCGATACAAATCCCGGGACCACGGCGATCCCGCGAAAGTCGTTAAAGGCATCCCGGATGAGTTGGTTGGTGATCTCAAAATCAACCTGGGCCTTTCCAAATGCGCTGTCGGTCCTGATAATTTTGGAAGAATCGACCCACCGGGCCTTGTCAATAAATTCACTGATAATCAACGAAGAAAGCCGCTCCCCATATCCTCCGATCTTATCCAGGGTTTTCGGGGTCAGTTCGCCGATCATCGACACTCCCCGGATCACTTTCTCCAGCTTGTCCAGCAAAACGGCCACACGGTCTTTGATCTCTTCCCGGCGTTCGCCTTCAAACAAAGCCTCTACCACTTCCTGGTGCCTCTCACGGATCGACGTTATTTCGGTGTTGAAATATTCCGTTCCAAGAACAGCCATTTTCGCGGCGTTCAATATCTTGTCAGTAATCCCGCCCAACGCGGAAACAACGACGATCACATCGCCGCCCTGACTTTCCACGATCGCTTTCACCCTTCGGATGTTTTCAGCACTCCCCACAGAAGTACCTCCAAATTTCAACACTTTCATTGGTCAATAACTTTGATTCCTTATTTAAGATACCTGATCCTTAACCCCGGGTACCCGAAAACGCACGACGCGCGACTTCAATTTGCCAAAAATACAATCAAAATGGTTTCATACTGTCACACGAACCGGAATATTTATC
>CAZANK010000282.1:2294-5592 GCA_964486235.1 uncultured Prolixibacteraceae bacterium
CCTTACTGCAAAATGATTTTTACAGGCTAACTGCCGTACCCGTCACCGTCTCAATAATTTTTGCTTCAAGCTCATGCGCCAGTTCCTGGTTGTCGCGCAAAATGGTCCGCACGGCCTCGCGTCCCTGTCCAAGCTTACTCTCCCCGTAACTAAACCAGGAACCGCTTTTTTTAATAATATTATAAGTAACTCCCAGGTCAATGATCTCGCCGGTTTTGGAAATTCCTTCCCCGTACATGATATCAAATTCCGCCTTCCGGAACGGAGGGGCAACTTTGTTTTTCACCACTTTCACACGGGTATTGCTGCCCAACACTTCTTCGCCCTCCTTGATCTGACCGATACGGCGAATATCCAGGCGTACTGAAGCATAGAACTTCAGGGCATTTCCGCCGGTGGTTGTCTCGGGATTGCCGAACATCACCCCAATTTTCTCCCTCAACTGGTTAATAAAGACACAACAGGTGCGGGTTTTGCTGATGTTGGCGGTCAGTTTACGCAGTGCCTGTGACATCAGCCGGGCCTGCAGGCCCATTTTTGAATCTCCCATCTCACCTTCAATTTCGGCTTTCGGAGTAAGTGCCGCTACCGAATCGATGACCACGATATCGACGGCGCCCGACCTGATCAGGTTATCGGCGATTTCGAGCGCCTGTTCTCCGTTATCCGGCTGTGAAATCAGCAGTTCATCGATGTTCACACCCAATTTTTTAGCATAAAACGGGTCGAAGGCATGTTCGGCATCAATAATCGCCGCAATACCGCCTGCTTTTTGCGCTTCAGCAATGGCATGAATGGCCAGGGTCGTTTTGCCCGAAGATTCCGGGCCGAAGATCTCGACAATCCGCCCTTTAGGATATCCTCCCACACCCAGAGCGATGTCCAGCCCGATTGATCCGGAAGGAATGGCGGGAACATCTTCAACAGCCCGGTCGCCCATCTTCATGATTGCTCCCTTACCATAGCTTTTTTCGATTTTATCCATCGTCAACTGAAGCGCCTTCAGCTTTTCCTTGTTCACATTGTTTTGTTCGTCGTTTGCCATTTTATTATTCATCTATGATTGAAATCTTAAAATCAGGGGTTTGGTCTCCTTCCTTGAATCATGTTCTGTTTTCTGTTTCGTATCAGACAAATATACTTAAATATTATGGGAATAAATGATTGTTTTGATAATTTTAAAACCGGCAAAGAAGGAAAACTTTAAAAAATGCTGTCAACTATTTTTTGTAATTTTATACCGTTAATCAAACTGGGGAAAATGTTACACAAGGTTAAATATGGGTCACGGACCGGATTTTTGCTCCTTCTTTTCCTGTTTCTCATGCCGGATCCCGTGCTTTGGGGCCAGACTGACCCCGAAGCCCGGGCAAAAGCACTTTTTGAGGCCAGGCGCTATGAAGAGGCGCTCCCCGCATTTCGTGATCTGGTCCGGCTGTACCCGAACGATAAACAACTTAATTATTATCTTGGGGCCTGCCTGTCAGAGACAAATCAGTTTGACGGCGAAACCAAACGAGCGCTGGATATCGCGAAAAAAGAAATTCCGGAATCCTATTTTTACCTGGGCAAGTATTTTCATGTCAGGTCGGACTGGAAGAATGCTATTCAACACTACGAGCAATTTAAATCAAAGGCACGAAAAAAATCGGTGAAAGATTCGTCGGTTCATGAATTAATTGCACTATGCCGGGCCATGAAGAATCCTTTTGGTGCTGCTAAAGTCCAGACAGAAGATGACCCGGATGCACCTGAAAAGAAAACAGAAACACCCGTACCTGATGAACCGGCATTTATCGCTATACCTGAAGAGCTAAAAGACAGTTTGATCCATTTTCAGGTCAACGCCATGGTGAGTTACAACAAAATAGACCAGTTCAAACAGGAAGCGTCAAAGCAAGCTTTTGTGAAAGGATGGCTGATCGGGCGGGACCTTCAGGAGAAGCTAGACAAGTTAAGTGACTTGCGTAAGCAATACGCGAATCTGATCGGTCCGGAGCAGGACAGCCTTGTTAACCGTATCCTGAAACTGGAGCAGGAGACTTACCGGATGAATCAACAGGCGCGTGAGGCGTACCAGGAAGCCCATGTCGGTGAAGCAGCCTATTGGGATAAAGCGGGAGCCCTGGAAATTCAGGAGTTCAGGGCAGAGATCAACAGGATACAGGACCGTATCAGGAACGTGGCTGAAGAAAGGGAAATCCGGCTGGAAACAGAAAAGATGCTGATCATTCTTCCCGACACCGCCGTTGCTACCGACACGGCAACCATGACAGGCCCTGCTGTCCCCAGCCCGATTGTCTACAAAATACAGATTGGCGCGTACAGGAAATCGCCGCCCGCGTGGGTGCAGGGTCAGTTCAAAAAGCTCGCGGTGATCAGACGAATAGACCAGCACGTCGATGAAAAAGGAGTGACCGTGTATACGGTGGGCGAACTCAAATCGTACAACGACGCTGTTCAGATGCAGAAGCAGATCCGGATGGAAGGAATAAAGAATGCCGTTGTCGCCGCTTTCAGAAACAACGAACGGATCAGTCTGGAAGAAGCAAAACGTGAAACAGAATAAAGCGGACAGGTGGTGTGAAAAAGGGATGTTTTACGTATCTTAGTCCCATGAACGTTGCGATGAAGCGCGTGCGAAGCCAAACTTGTTTAAGCTTTGCCAGGCATGAGCAACGGCTAATGAAATGAAAAAGGCTTTGGATGCCTGTCAACTGGAAGCAACGATCGATTAACCTGAAAATATATGACGATCCTGATTATTCTCTTTCTTATTTTCCTTGGGGTATTACTCCTTTTGCTGGAATTTGCCGTCGTTCCCGGGGTCACAATTGCCGGGATCGGGGGTGTTATCTTGATGGGAGCCAGTATTTACATGGCTTTCGACGCATACGGCCTTCCTGGAGGGTTTCTCACGCTGGCGGTCGTGGTCGTGGTTGTACCGGTTCTCTTTCTCCGGTTCTTTAAAGGACGGGCCGGTAAAAAGATGATCCTGGAATCGGAGATCACGGGCAAAGTCAACGAATCGGAGACCGCCGCCGTGAAGACCGGCGACGAAGGGATCACCATTGGACGGCTTGCTCCTATGGGAAAAGTCCGGATCAATGATCAGGTTCTCGAGGGCAAATCACCGGGAGGATTCATCGACCAGCAGGTCAAAGTCCGCGTCGTGGAAGTTTTGAAAACACAAGTGATTGTGGAACGCATCAGCGAAAACTAAACATATCAACAATTAAAAAGCAGAATCATGGAATACTTTGGAACTTTTGGATTGGTCGTGGGCATATTTATCCTG
>CAZANK010000283.1:0-5590 GCA_964486235.1 uncultured Prolixibacteraceae bacterium
GCCCCCTTCAGTTCAGGGATCGTGCCCCCCGTCTTTACCACGACATTGTCCTCCGCCGTTCTTCCCTCCGGAACCAAATCGGACGGCAGATTGGGGAGTTGTACCTGCCATTCAAATACCTGTTCGTCGATGGCTGCAAACGCATCATCCAATTGCTTGATCGCATCTTTCAGTTCCACGGTTTGTTCTTTCGCCGCATTCGCCTCATCTGCCTTTCCCAGGCGGAACAACTGCCCGATCTCCCTGGAAAGCCTGTTCATCTCGGCTTTCATCTGGTCGGATTTTGCCTGGATTTCTTTCTTTTGTTGATAGAGAAGAAGCATTTGTCCCACGACGCGGGTGGCGTCAAAATTTTTTTTCTGCAGCTTTTGAATAACCGATTCCGGATTTTCCTGGATGAACCTTAAATTGAGCATGTTGAACAGATTTAGTTTTGCCGGGCAAAGTTAAGAAATAAAAAATCTCCTGCCTCAGCAGACAGGAGATTCTCTTAAGCTTACTATCATCCTAGCTTACTGAAACAACAGGATCAACAGACACATACGACCTGTTGTCCTTTTTCTTCTTGAACACAACAGTTCCGTCAATCAATGCAAATAAGGTATGATCTTTCCCCATACCCACATTATTGCCGGGATGATGGGGAGTTCCGCGCTGGCGGATGATGATGTTGCCAGCCTTGCAAACCTGGCCTCCAAAAATCTTCACGCCCAGTCGTTTGCTTTCTGATTCGCGTCCGTTTTTCGAACTACCGACACCTTTCTTATGAGCCATCTCAATGCATGTTTTTAGGGTTATCCAATAATTTCTTCAATCTGAATCTGGGTCAAATACTGACGGTGACCGTTTTTCTTCCTGTAACCTTTTCTTCTTTTCTTTTTGAAAACGATCACTTTCTCACCTTTCAGATGCTCCAGTACCTTTGCGGTGACCTTCGCGCCTTCCACAACCGGCGTTCCGATCCGGACAGCGCCTTCCTGGTCAATCAAAAGAACCCGTTCAAATTCCACATTCCCGCCTTCTTCGGTCTCCAGGCGGTTTACAAACAATTTTTTGTCTTTTTCGACACGGAATTGATGTCCTCCAATTTCTACAATAGCGTACATACTAACCTGTTAATCATTTCATCCGGCAGGCGGGAAATTTGCTGAAATCCGCTTGTTGAGCCTGCTCGAAAACATTGGACTGCAAAAGTATACAAATTTCGATCATTGCAAAAGGTTTATTGTTCTTTTTTTTCTGTCTGATTCCGCAAAACAATTGTTATCTTTGCTTCTCACACCTGCGAGATCCGATTAGATATGCAGAAAATAAGATTAAACATTTTAGGGCTGTCTGTTAGTCAAACACAATCCGGGGCATACGCGTTAGTCCTTGCCGAAGAAAAAGGCGACCGGCGGATTCCGATTATTATTGGTCCGGTTGAAGCGCAGGCAATCGCGATTCAACTGGAAGGGCTGAAACCTCCCAGACCGTTGACCCACGATCTGTTCAAAAATCTGGCAATCTCTTTCGATATCAACATCACCGAAGTGGTTATTTACAAACTGGAAGAAGGGATTTTCTATTCCGAACTGGTCTGTGAGTTGGGTTCGCATGAAACGCGGATTGATTCAAGAACGTCTGATGCGGTGGCGTTGGCCCTGCGTTTTAAATGCCCCATCTACACGACGGAAGAAATTTTAAGTAAAGCAGGGATTGTGCTGGATCCGGAAAGCTCATCGCCGGTAAGTTTTGAAGAACGTCCGCAGGAAAGTAAGAAAACGGGCGAGTCTGAATTTGAAAACTACAATGTAAACGAACTGACCAAGATGATGAATGAAGCCATCAACAACGAAAATTACGAGCGCGCTTCCAGGATCAGGGACGAAATTAACCGAAGAAAAAAATAAACCTTCAATTCATGAAACGGTACGTTTTCTGTCTTGTGATCCTGATCTTTTCGATCAGTTCCCTGTCTTCTTACGGCGGCGTTCAACCTGATTCGGTCATCCAAAACGAACCCGCGCAAATCAACGGTACATCGGTACAAATCTCAGACACAACAGGGATCAAATCCGACTTCAAAAAAAACACATCGAACCTGCTCCTGTCCTATTCCCAAAAGAGACAATTCAGTTTCATCACCTTTCTCAGGGGACTGGGAGGAATGGTGATCCTTCTCGGACTGGGATTCTTGTTCTCAAAAGACCGGAAACACATTCCCTGGAAAACGGTGGCTGTCGGGCTGGTTTTTCAGATTATCCTGGCGATCAGCATCCTGTATGTTCCCTTTGTCCGTTCTGGTTTCGAAATCTTCGGACAACTGTTTGTCAAAATACTCGATTTCACGAAGGCGGGAAGTGAATTCCTTTTTGGTTCGCTTCTTGACATGAATAAGTCAGGGTCCATTTTTGCGTTCCAGATCCTGCCTACGATGGTTTTCTTTTCGGCGCTGACCAGCCTGCTTTTTTACTGGGGGATTATCCAGAAAGTGGTATGGGTGATGGCCTGGGTATTTACCCGGCTGATGAAATTATCAGGAGCAGAGGCGCTTTCAGCCACTGCCAACATTTTTCTGGGAATGACGGAGGCTCCCCTGATGATCAAGGCTTACCTGCCAAAAATGAATCATTCAGAGATCATGATGGTCATGACAGGAGGTATGGCCACCCTCGCGGGAGGCGTCCTTGCCGCATACATTGGCATGCTCGGCGGCAATGACCCCGTCTTACGGCTCGAATTCGCGAAACACCTGCTCACCGCTTCCGTGATGGCAGCGCCGGCCGCGGTGGTCTTCTCCAAGATGCTGGTCCCGAATCCGGACCCGGTGAATCAGGAAGTGAAAATCAGTAAAGATATTATCGGGAACAATGTGCTCGACGCGGTAGCCAACGGCACAACTGACGGTGTTAAACTGGCCGTGAATGTGGCCGGAATGCTGCTGGCCTTCCTCGCTCTTCTGGCCATGTTTAACTTTGGACTGGGCAAAATCGGGGACTGGACCGGAATTAATGAAGTCATCAGTCAGGGAACCGGTGGCCGTTTTACGCACCTTTCACTGCAATTTCTGCTCGGTTACCTGTTTGCGCCAATCATGTGGTTGATCGGGGTTGACGCGCACGACATGATGCTGGTCGGACGCCTGCTTGGCGAAAAACTGATCCTTACTGAATTTATCGGGTATATCAGCCTTTCCGGGTTGAAAGCCGCCGACGCTTTTTTTGACTACAAATCCGTGATCATGGCCACCTATATGCTGTGCGGGTTCGCCAACTTCGCATCGATAGGCATCCAGATCGGAGGGATCGGGGCGCTGGCCCCCAACAAACGGGTCCTCCTTTCCAGGTACGGGATTCCTTCAGTCATTGCCGGCACCCTGGCATCCTTGATGTCTGCAACTATGATCGGGGTACTGCTGGGCTAGGAAATTGTTAATTTATGTTAAAAGCGCGATAAAAAAATCTTTTTTTTTAAATTCGTCATCCAAAATTTAAAAAAACCGGTTTACATGGATATCGTAGTTGATCAAATCACAAAAACGTATGGTAACCAGAAAGCAGTGGATCATCTGAGCTTCACGGTCAAAACGGGTGAAGTGCTTGGTTTTCTGGGACCTAACGGAGCAGGGAAATCAACCACCATGAGAGCGATTACCTGCTACCTTTATCCCAACGAAGGAGATATCAGGGTTGGAGGGATCTCCGTGAAGGAAAATCCTGATGAAGTAAAAAAACACATCGGTTATCTTCCCGAAAACAATCCCCTTTACCAGGATATGCCTGTGATAGACTATCTCTGGTTCACCGCAGAATTGCAAGGGGTCAGCAAAACCAGGATCAGGGAACGGATTGCCGAAATGATCCAGGTTTGCGGGATCAAAAGCGAAAAGCACAAAAAAATCAGGGAGCTTTCAAAAGGATACCGGCAACGGGTAGGATTAGCCCAGGCCATGATCCACGATCCGGAAGTCCTGATCCTGGATGAACCCACTACCGGGCTTGATCCGAACCAAATTGTTGAAATTCGGGAGCTGATCCGTAAAATCGGACGTGAAAAAACCGTCATCCTGAGTTCCCACATCCTGGCCGAAGTGGAAGCAGCCTGCGACCGCATCCTGATCATCAATAAAGGGAAGATCGTGGCCGACGGCACCCCCGACCAGTTGCGACAACAGGCAAAAGGGAATGAGACGCTCCACGTCGCCATCAAAAATGGCGACCACAACCTTATCTTTAAAGCGCTCCAGGCACTGCCAACAGTCACAATGGTCGATTTCCCGGGAACACCCGACGATCATTTCCTGGTGCAGAGCAGGGAAGGCGAAGGTTCGGCCAAAGCCATTTTCGATCTCTGTGTGCAAAACAACTGGTATATTTCGGAACTGACTCCGATAAAAACCAAACTGGAAGATATCTTCCGCGAAGTGACGATGAACTAAAAACTAAAAACATGAAACAAATAGCAATTATCACAAAGCGTGAATTGCAGGCCTTTTTTGATTCACTGATGGGTTATATCATGATCGTCGCCTTCCTGGGGTTCAGCGGTTTTTTCACCTGGCTTTACGGCGGTGATGTTTTTTTCGTGAATCAGGCCAGCCTGCAGACCTTTTTCAACATGGCCTACTGGACCCTGTTCTTTTTCATCCCGGCCATCACCATGAAAACGATTGCCGAAGAAAAGAAAGCGGGGACCCTCGAGATCCTGCTCACCAAATCGATTTCGGACTGGCAGATCCTGTGGGGAAAATTTTTCGCGGTGTTGCTGCTGATCCTGGTTGCCCTGGCCCTGACCATTCCTTACTACATCACGGTGTGGAGCCTTGGGCCCATCGATCATGGCGCGGTTTGGAGCGGTTACCTGGGACTGATCCTGATGAGTTCGGCGTATGTCAGCATTGGCATCTTTACCAGCAGCATCACCAATAACCAGATCGTGGCATTCCTGCTGGCATTGCTGATCGGCATTTGCTTCCACATCATCTTTGGGATGCTGGCCGGGGGATTTTCGGGAGTTGCCGGCTCGGTACTCAGCTATCTGAGTCTCTCCACTCATTTTGAGTCCGTATCCAGAGGTGTCATCGACACCAAAGACCTGATCTATTTCCTTTCTATTATCTTCATGGGACTGATCAGCGCAGAGGCCGTCCTGATAAAGAGAAACTAAAATACTGTCAAAAATGAATGTAAAGAAGTCAATTACCCTCTACCTCATCCTGGTCGCCGGAATCCTGGTCCTTGTCAATATGCTGACAAGCCGGTTCTTTCTTCGTCTTGATCTGACCGGCGACAGACGCTATACGTTAAGTCAGGCGACACGCAACATTCTTGAGGCACTGGATGATCCGATCACGGTGACAGCCTACTTCTCCGAAGATCTCCCTCCGCAGATCGCACAAGCCCGGGCTGCTTTTAAAGATTTGCTGATCGAATACAAAAACCGTTCAAAAGGGAATGTTCATTTTGAGTTCATCAATCCGAACAAGGATGAAAAGACAGAGCAGGAAGCCATGCAGGCGGGCATTTCCCCGGTGCTGATCAGTGTCCGCGAAAAAAATCAGGCCGCACAGAAAAAAGCATACCTGGGCGCCGTGATCAAATATGGTGAC
>CAZANK010000284.1:0-5569 GCA_964486235.1 uncultured Prolixibacteraceae bacterium
GACCGGAGACCGGAAAACGGAGACCGGAAAACGGAGACCGGAGACCGGAAAACGGAGACCGGGGACCGGAAGAAGGAAGAGGGTTGAATGGTTCCATGGTTTCATGGTCTTCTTTCCGTTCAAGGTTCTCTCAGGTCAAGGCTCAAAACTCAAAGCTCACGGTTTCTTCCGTCTTGATTTGATACTATTATGCCTTTTTGTCACCCCTTCTGTCAGGGTAAACAAAGGTATCTGTGGCATTGTGCCAATTTTACATTTCGGGAAGCCGAATCCCCCTTGGCATAATCATTGATCAGCCGTACCTTGAATTTCAAATTCAGAAATACTTAAAAATTAAATAAAATGGGAAAAATAATTGGAATCGACTTAGGTACCACCAATTCATGCGTTGCGGTCATGGAAGGAAACGAACCTGTTGTAATTCCTAACAGTGAAGGAAAACGGACGACTCCGTCTGTCGTGGCTTTTGTTGAAAACGGAGAACGCAAGATTGGCGACCCGGCCAAACGTCAGGCTATCACCAATCCCCAGAAGACGATTTTCTCGATTAAACGTTTTATGGGTGAGACCTTTGCACAGGTAAGCAAAGAAGTTGCCCGTGTTCCTTACAAAGTTGTTCAGGGTGATAATAACACACCCCGGGTATTGATCGATGACCGAAAATACTCACCTCAGGAAATCTCTGCGATGGTCCTTCAGAAAATGAAGAAAACCGCAGAAGATTACTTGGGACAGGAAGTGACAGAGGCGGTGGTGACGGTTCCTGCTTATTTTAGTGATGCCCAGCGCCAGGCAACCAAGGAGGCGGGTGAGATCGCAGGACTGAATGTCAGGCGGATCATCAACGAGCCTACTGCCGCTTCGCTGGCTTACGGACTGGATAAGAAGCACAGGGATATGAAGGTGGCGGTCTTTGACCTTGGTGGCGGAACATTCGATATCTCGATCCTGGAGTTGGGTGACGGTGTATTTGAGGTGAAATCGACCGATGGGGACACCCACCTTGGAGGCGATGACTTTGATCAGGAAATCATTGACTGGCTGGCAGCGGAATTTAAGCAGGAAGAAGGCATCGACCTGAGAAAAGACCCGATGGCTTTGCAACGGTTGAAAGAGGCTGCTGAAAAGGCCAAGATCGAGCTTTCCAGTTCCACGCAGACGGAAATCAACCTGCCCTATATTATGCCGGTGGACGGGATCCCCAAGCACCTGGTAAAAACCCTGACCCGCGCCAGGTTTGAACAACTGTGCGACAAACTGATCAATGCAACCATTGAGCCCTGCAGGAAAGCGCTAAAAAATGCCGGTTTGGCTGCTTCAGATATTGATGAGGTTCTTTTAGTTGGGGGGTCAACCCGTATCCCGGCGATCCAGGAAAAGGTGCAGCAGTTTTTTGGGAAAGCTCCTTCAAAGGGGGTTAACCCGGACGAAGTGGTTGCCGTTGGTGCGGCGATCCAGGGTGGTGTGCTGACAGGTGAGGTAAAAGATGTGCTGTTGTTGGATGTCACGCCGCTTTCGTTGGGGATTGAGACCCTCGGGGGTGTTATGACCAGACTGATTGAAGCCAACACCACCATCCCGACCAAAAAGTCGGAGATATTCTCAACTGCTGCCGACAATCAGCCTTCGGTGGAAATCCATGTTTTACAGGGAGAACGTCCAATGGCTGCCGGAAACAAAACCATCGGACGGTTTCATCTCGACGGACTGCCGCCTGCACCCCGCGGTGTGCCACAAATCGAGGTCGCGTTTGATATTGATGCCAACGGGATTCTTCACGTCAGTGCAAAGGATAAGGCAACGGGTAAGAGCCAGTCCATCCGGATCGAAGCTTCTTCCGGCTTGAGCGACGATGAAATAAGGCGGATGAAGGATGAAGCGGCAGCCAATGCTGATGCGGACAAAACGGCCCGGGAAAAAGTAGACAAGCTGAACCATGCCGACAGTTTGATTTTCAATACCGAAAAGCAGTTGAAGGAATTTGGGGACAAACTTCCTGCTGATAAAAAAGGACCAATTGAGGCGGCACTGGGTAAGCTGAAGGAAGCGCACAAAAATCAGGATATTCCGGGTATCGATGCGGCAACTGCCGAACTGAACCAGGTATTCCAGGCTGCTTCGCAAGAGATGTACAATGCACAGGCACAAAACAGCAGCACCGCGCAGCCCGGACCTGACAGTGGCGCCCAAGGCGGGAAAGGCAAATCCGGACAGGATGGTGAAGTGACCGACGTCGATTTTGAAGAAGTCAAATAACCAGATACTGCCGGGTGCAGCAATCCGGTAGCCGATATTCACAAAAAGGAGCTTATGCAGCTCCTTTTTTAATGCAGATAATCCAGGATCTCTTCTTCCTCGGTCAGCTCTCCGTTCGAGATGATGATGGCCGTCTGGATGAGCGCCAGATGCGAATAAGCCTGCGGAAAGTTGCCCAGCATCCGTTTTGTTGCAAAATCCAGGTCTTCGCTGAAGAGGCCAAGGTGGTTGGCATAACCCAGTAACGCGTGAAATTTGTCCATCGCCTCCTGTTTGTGCCCGATTTTGTACAAGCTGTCGATCAGCCAGAACGAGCAAATGGTAAAGGCTGATTTGGGAAGACCGAAATCATCCCTGTTTTTGTAGCGATACATTAATCCCTTGTATTCCAGTTCTTTTTGGATGGCCATAACCGTATCGACGAAACGTTGGTCGTTTGCAGAGATAAACTCGTAGTGTTCCATCAGCAAGACCGCGGCATCCAGGTCGTCTGACCCATACGCCTGGGTAAACGCTTTTTTCTTTTCAGACCAGGCTTTTTCATGAACATCATTTTTGATCTTATCACTCAGTATGCTCCATGATTTAACATAAGGCCATCGTTTCAGCAAGGCCGCTATTTTTACGGCACGATCGACGGCGACCCAGCAGAGTACTTTGCTAAAGGTAAAGTGTTTGTTTTCGCTTCGGATTTCCCAAATTCCCCGGTCGGGTTTTTCCCAGTTTGCTTCCACCACCTTGATGATGTTCCTGACAATGGTCCACAGTTCCTCGCTGTGCTCCAGCGTCACCGAGTAGAGATGAAAATGCTGATAGATCACATCCAGCAAAATTCCATAGATGTCATTTTGCTTTTGACGGTATGCCGCGTTGCCAATCCGCACCGGAGCAGAGTTTTCATAGCCCGAAAAATGCGTCAGTTCATGTTCCCTGAGCTTTTTTTCACCCCTGATCCCGTACATGATCTGCATCTTTTCATCCTTGTCAGGCAGGATATCCATGATAAACTGCAAATAGTGTTTGGCCATTCTGAAATGACCCAGGGTCGTCATGATTTTCACGACCATGGACGCATCCCTGATCCAGCAAAAACGGTAATCCCAGTTCCTGCCTTCTCCAATGGTTTCGGGCAGGGAGGTCGTTAACGCGGCCAGGATGGCCCCGCTTTTGTCAAAGCTCAGCATCTTCAGGGTCAGCGCACTCCGGATGATGGACTCGTCATATTTTTTGAACGATTTGGTCCTTTCGGCCCAATTCAGCCAGTAAACCTTCGTTCTTTCCAGTTTCAGCATTTCGCGCCGGACATCCTGGATCAGTAATTTCTGGTTGTAGCTGATCATGCAAAAGGCATCTCTGTCAAGCGTCATGGACTTTCTGTCCAGGATGGCTTCCAGGTTGAAACTTGAATAAAAATAAAGGGAATCATAGGGTCCCTCCTCTGTCACCGATTTGATGTAATTGTCTTCAATCGTATTCAGTGTCCGATAACGGCCATATTCAAGTTTTGGATCGTACTTGACGACAAGCTCGGGTTCGCCGGAGATGTGCTTGAAGTAGCGGATGACATCGGGAGGCGTATAGTAGTTTTCGGACGATTCGGACGAGCGGTACCTGGGCATGAAATCGAATACTTCAAAAGTCCCGTCCAGACAGGTGAACCGCGTGACCAGAATGTTGGTGCGGGGAAGGTAAAACTGGTAGGTTTCCTGTAAATGCCGGGGCAGGATTTCCAGACTTCCTCCTTTTTCCTGATCCAGTATTTTTGCAAAGACGGAAGAGGAATCAAACTGCGGGAGACACAACCATTCAATGGCCCCCTTTTCTGATACCAACGCGGCGCTTTTGCAGTTGCCGATGACGCCGTAATTCAAATTCTTCATCTGTTTACTGTTTCGTACCACGACAAAAGTATGAGGATTTGTTTAATTATTTGGATAACTTTTCCGTTTAAACTATATTTAAGTAAAATCTCTTGTTACGATGATGAATAAAATATTTATTGCTTCGAACCGGCTGCCGGTCAGTATTCAAAAGGACGAAGGTGAATTCATCCTGACGCCCAGCGTGGGCGGTTTGGCGACCGGGATGAGTTCTATCTACAAGGAGTACGGGGGCCAGTGGATTGGCTGGTCGGGCGTTGCTTCCGATGATCTGACCGGGGAAGAAATCAGGATGATTGACAGAAAACTGGTTGGCGAACAATGTGTGGCCATTCATCTGACCAGAGAGGAAATCAACCTCTATTACGAGGGATTCAGTAACAATGTGATTTGGCCATTATTCCACTATTTTGCCCAGTTTATTGAATATAATGCCCGTTACTGGGATGCATACAGGGAAGTGAACCAGCGTTTTGCTGACAAAGCGCTCGAAGTGCTGGAGGATGGCGATACACTGTGGGTTCATGATTACCAGTTATTGCTGATGCCCGAAATGGTTAAGCGCAAAAAGCCGGGTGTCACCGTTGGGTTTTTCCTGCATATTCCTTTCCCGTCCTATGAGGTATTCCGTATCCTTCCGTGGCGAAAGGAGCTGATCAGAGGCATGTTGGGCGCCGATCTTCTTGGTTTTCATACCTACGATTATGAGCGCCACTTTTTCAGCACCGTGATGCGGTTGTTTGGGTACGATGTTTCGTTCAATCAAATTCACCTGGAAGACCGGATCATCATGGGAGACGCGTTCCCGATGGGGATTGACTATGAGAAATTCAGGGGGTGTGCAGACAAGATGGTCAGAAAGACCAGAACGGAAAAATCAGAATTGCATGGGGAACTTGAAAACTATTTCCTTGGTTCTCCGGAGCGAAAGCTGATCCTGTCGATCGACCGCCTGGATTACACCAAAGGGATTCCAAACCGGTTGAAGGGCTTCGAACTTTTCCTGGAACGGTATCCGGAATACAGGAATAAAGTCACCATGATCTTGCTTGTGGTGCCTTCGCGGTGCGAAGTGGATCAGTATAAACTGCTCAAAAGCGAGATTGACGGATTGGTCGGGCGCATTAACGGGCACTTTGGCGGTGTGAATTACGTTCCCGTGTGGTACTTTTACCGGTCGTTGCCGTTTGAGAACCTGGTGGAACTGTACAGCATGTCGGATGTGGCGCTGATCACGCCGGTCAGGGACGGGATGAATCTGGTTGCCAAGGAATATATCGCATGCCGGGTCAACCAAACCGGCGTGATGATTATCAGCGAAATGGCGGGAGTGGCTAAGGAGATGGGCGAAGCCATCGTGATCAATCCCAATGACGAATCGGAAATTGCGGAGGCTGTTCACCAGGCGCTGACCATGCCGCTGGAGGAACAAC
>CAZANK010000285.1:0-5552 GCA_964486235.1 uncultured Prolixibacteraceae bacterium
CCCGGAGGATTTCGGCGGTCATCGGACGTTTGCGCGGATGATAATTGACCGATACCGCCTGCACGGTATCCCGGAAAGCCGCTTCGGGTGACGCTTTCTTATTTTCAAGCATGGCTGTCATTCGCTGCATGTACGAAGAAAACGCCTTTTCATCAATCCTCAGGTTGGTAAAATAAAGATATAATACCTGCATCAAGGTTTCCACATCCTTTACCGACGAGCTCCCCTTGAACCCTTCGGTGAGATCGCCAATATAAGGAGACAGAGAAAAGACCTTATCCGACAACAGCTTTTCAAGGGCAATCTGATCAAAGTCGCCGATCCCGCTCATGGAAATGATCGTCGGCGCCACATCGGCCGAGATATCGTCAGCCTGGCCATATAAGGAATTTCCTCCCGGACTGTATGCACTAAAAAGGATTTCATCATCCTTGAAATCGGTTACTTTTGCAACGACTACCGCCCCGTTCGACAGCGTCCATTCCAAAGCTCCGGCTTCTTTAAGTTCTTTTTCGCTGACGATCTTCCCACCGGAGATTTCACCCTCCACGAGCGGTTTGTCAAGGACCACATCCTTGTAGGCTTCAAGATGGGCTTTTTTGACCTGGTTCAGGATCGAGATGATGTCCTCATCGGCGGGAACATTCATCCCTTCTATTTCAGGGGCAGTCACCACAATCACCCGGTTTTCGGGAATGATCCACGCAGAGGCCAGCGCGTTCACTTCTTCGAGCGTAATGCCGGGAATGAATTCTCGGTAATAGGCAAACTCATTTTCGATGCCCGGGAACGGCTCCTGCGTCAGCAGAAAATTTCTCTTGTATTCTTCGGCATACGCGGACGACCCTTGTTTTTCCCGTTCATTGAAAGCTTGTTCGATCGACGATAGTATCGACTTTTTCATGCGTTCCAGCTCTGTCGCTGTAAAGCCGTGGCGTTTCACCCGTTCGTTCTCTTCCAGCACGCTCCTGATGCCTTGACCGATCTCTCCATTCCTGCAAACAGCCATGGAGTAATACACGCTCGCCGGGCCAAAGAGCTCTTCGTAAGCCGACGACGCATAGATGAAAGGCGGATTCTCCGACTGCGCCAGCTCCTGCAGGCGGTTGTTGATCATCCCGTTAAACAGCCGGTGCTTCATCCCTTCCCGGTAGTCTTCAATCGTCTTGTTGATCTTCAACGGATGCTTATAAAAGAGTTGGGCAATGGGGTATTGCGCTTCCTTATCGGTCACGACGGTAACCAGGGTCTCGGGGTGTCCCGGGATGTCAAAATAGTTCTTCCCGCGCTTCCTTTCCGGGACCGGAATTTGTGAAAACTTCTCGCGGATACGTTTCACCATCTCTTCCTGGTCAAAATCACCAACGGCAATAATCGCCTGCAGATCGGGCCTGTACCAATCCGCGCGGAACCGGCGAAGCGTTTCCGGCGGCGCATGGTTGACAATTTCCATTTTCCCGATCGGCAACCGCTCCGCGTAACGGCTGTCTTTCAGAAAAACCGGCAACCATTTCTGCATCATCCGCTCGTTGGCATCGCGCCCGCCACGCCATTCTTCATAGATCACGCCTCTTTCCTTCTCAATTTCCTCATCCGAGTCGGTCACCTGGCACGCCCAGTCGTACATGACCTGCAGTCCCTGATCCATAAATTCTTCCTGATCGAGCGGAACCTTGATCATATAGACTGTTTCATCGAAGCTGGTATAGGCGTTCACCTCAGGGCCAAACTCCATGCCAATCGACTCCAGGTATTTGATCAACGCATTTTTGGGAAAATTCTTCGTGCCGTTGAACGACATGTGTTCACAAAAGTGAGCCAGACCAAGTTGATCGTCATCTTCATCGATCGAACCGGCACGAACAACCAGATATAAATCTGCCCGGTTTTTTGGCGTGCTGTTGGACCGGACATAATAGGTCATCCCATTTTCGAGGACGCCCTTGCTTACTTTCGGGTCTTCGGGGAGTAACCCCTTCATATCCAGTCCCGGCTGGGCGAGACTGTGTACTGCGAAAAACAAAAACAACAGCTTCAAATAGCGTTTCATGTGCTTTCTTTTTAATTTGGTATGTCGGTATAAACTTTGCCGGCCGTTATAAGTGATCACGCAGGCAACTGCTAAACGCGCTATCCTCATTACTGGGCGCCGGCCTGTACTTTCGTTTTAATTCTTCCGGACCGTTGTCCACCAGGTACGAATACGATGTGAATTCGAGCAGGTCAAGATCATTATAATCGTTCCCGATACCAAGCGTAGCCGCTCTTTCAACATTCAGCCGGTCGCACAAAAAGCGGACGGCATTCCCTTTCGAGACGTCGTGATGAAAAATCTCCATCCAGGTATACCCGGTCTCAAACGGGGAGGTGGCCCTTACTATTTTCAGGTCATAAAAATGCAGCGCCAGTTCTTCCTTTAACTCCAGAAATTGCGCTGCGTGTTTGAAAATGACTAAAAACTGCGATGCTCCCGACGCCACGTTGCCCGATGCCGGCAACTTTTCAACCACGTCTGTGTGCAACCCTAAATAACGGTCAAACTCCTCGCACGCATTTTTTCCCTGGTAATACCAGCAATAGGCATTCAGGGGCACCTCCCGGAACAAGTAAAAGCCGACTCCTTTTCCAATTAACACGTTACTGAGCCGGTTCACCGTTTCCACAGCAATATTCCTGGCATAAATCAACTCCTCGTTCCGGCAGTCATAGACCCCTGCTCCCGACGAAAAAGCCACATAATCGACCGGAACGTGATCGGAAAGAACTTCCCTGACCTTGCTAAAATTCCGCCCGGTCGCCACGACGCGAAAAACCTGCCTTTCACCCAGGTGTTTCAACATTGCCAGATCGGCTTCGCTGATGGATTTATCGTTCCTGAGCAGTGTGCCGTCCAAATCCGTCGCCACCAGCCCTATCCGTTTACCAGATTGCATCCTGAAAATTTTGATAAATCTACAAAAGTATTTTCTAATCCGGAAAATCCGAGCCGGGTATGCCGATAAAACAGACGCGTTTATCGAAAAAAGGTAAACCTTCCTGTTCGCGGGTGCTGGTTTTATGACGTAATTCTTATCTTTGTATACTTTAATCGAAAACAAATGAAGATTGCACTGATCGGATACGGCAGGATGGGCAAAACCATTGAAAACATCGCCCTGACCCGTGGACACGAAATCGTTTTAAAAATAGACGTCGAGAATTATCACGAGCTGACAGCCGAAAACCTGCAAAAGGCAGACGTTGCCATCGAATTTACCATTCCGGCGTCGGCCCTGGGCAACTACCGGGCCTGCTTTAAAGCCGGGATACCGGTGGTGAGCGGAACCACCGGGTGGCTGGACAGGAAGGAAGAAGTCCTGAAAGAAATACAGCATTACGACGGAACGTTCTTTTACGCCTCGAATTTCAGTCTGGGCGCGAATTTATTTTTCGCGCTCCACAAGAAGCTGGCCTCCCTGATCCCAAGCCGCCCCGAATACCAGGTTTCGATGGAGGAAGTTCATCATAACCAAAAACTTGATGCGCCAAGCGGAACAGCGATTTCACTGGCCGAGGATCTAATGGCCATCCTTCCCGGCATTCAGTCGTGGACACTGGATGATCCGCGCGATTCCGCCCAGTTGAAAATCACAGCGGTTCGTGAAGGACAGGTTCCGGGCATCCACCGGGTGAAGTATGAATCGGACGTGGACCATCTCCTGATTGAACACCGTGCAAAAAACCGTCACGGCCTGGCAATGGGCGCTGTTCTGGCGGCCGAATTCTGTCCCGGGAGAAAAGGGCTCTTAAGTATGAACGACCTCTTAAAACTATAATCAAGATGAAGAACATATTGACAAGCAGATGGTTCAAGTTTATCATAACCGGACTGATCTATAGTCTGTGGGTGATTTGGATCGAGAATTACTGGTGGTTCCTGGGATTAGCCGTCCTTTTTGACATCTACATCACCAAGCTGGTTCACTGGGCCTTCTGGAAGAAGAAAAATCCGCCCAGCGGCAAACAAACAAAGCTGGTAGAATGGGTTGATGCCATTATTTTTGCCGTGATTGCAGCCACCGTGATCCGGATGTTCTTCATCGAAGCCTACACGATCCCCACTTCCTCCATGGAAAAATCGATGCTCGTGGGCGATTTCCTGTTCGTCAGCAAAATCTCGTACGGTCCGAAGTTGCCCAACACGCCGCTGTCTTTTCCTTTTGTCCACCATACCCTGCCGCTTACCAAACACACCAAATCGTACGTGGAGTGGATTAAAAGACCCTATAAGCGGATCGCCGGATTTGGCGAGGTCAAAAATGATGACGTGGTGGTCTTTAACTTTCCCGAAGGCGATACGGTCGCCACGCTGATGCCCACTCAAAGCTATTATAATCTGGTGCGCAACTACGGACGCGAACGGATATGGAGCGACACGCAGGCGTTTGGAGAGGTAATCAGTCGACCGGTCGACAAACGGAAAAATTACATCAAACGTTGCATCGGGATTCCGGGCGACCTCCTCGAGATCAAAGACGGGCAGGTATTCGTCAACGGCAGGGAACAAAAGCATTTCCCGGGAATGCAGTTTGATTATATTGTCACGACCAACGGAACAGCGATCAACAAACGGCTGCTCGAAAAGATCGGTGTTTCAAAGGCAGACCAGCAGGTGTTCAGCAGTTCGCAGTTTTTATTTCCCCTGACCGAAGGACAAACAGAAGAAATCAAAAAGCTGAATAACATCACTTCGGTGGAAAAGGTGAGCATGGCAACCGGAGACTGGGACAGGAATATTTTCCCGTTCAGCGAAAACTTTCCCTGGAACGTCGATCATTTCGGTCCGCTGAAGATCCCCAAAAAAGGTGAAACCGTTGACCTGAGCGTCACCAATCTTCCCCTTTATGAACGGATCATCTCCCTGTATGAAGAACACCACCTGGAGGTGAAAGACAGCACTATCTATGTCGATGGCGCTGTTGCCAACAAGTATACCTTCGGAATGGATTACTACTGGATGATGGGTGATAACCGGCATAATTCGGCCGATTCCCGGTACTGGGGCTTTGTCCCGGAAGACCACATCGTCGGAAAGGCCGTCTTCATTTGGCTGTCGCTGGATAAAGAAAAGACTTTACCGGGCAGCATACGTTGGAACAGGTTGTTCCGTACAGTCCACTAATTAAAAGAAACACGATGTCGGCAGGGATCATCATTTTGCTCATTTTAGCCTTGTTGCTGGTCATTTTCACCTTGCAGAACACGGTGTTGATCAGTCTGAATGTTTTTTTCTGGCAACTGACGGATGTCCCGTTGGTCCTGGCCCTGATCGTTTGTCTCATCGCCGGGTTCCTGATCGCTTTTTTCCTGTATTGTCCAAAGGTATGGCGGTTAAAGGCAAAGGTCAGGGAGCAGCAAAAGCTGTTAGCCAACTCCCCCAAAAAGGAGGAAACGAACACGGTCGATCTTGAGATCACAGGCGACGAAGGAGACCGTTTTTTTAACCAGTAAATGGCCGGGGGAGAAATTCTTTTGAGTACGGCTTATCTTCCGCCTGTACAGTACATTGCCCG
>CAZANK010000286.1:0-5524 GCA_964486235.1 uncultured Prolixibacteraceae bacterium
ACCTTGGTGACTCCCCACGGGTTCTTCACGTAGGTGACAATCCCCGCTTTGGGCGAGGTGATCGTCAACGACCGGTACAGCCCTTCCAGTCCGTCGAAACGCTCTTTCAACTGCCGGAAACTGATCTGCTGCCGGTTTACCTTGTTTTCTTCCTGCTCCCGTTTTAAAAGGTAGGCCTTCTTTTCCTGTTCAACCTTCCGTTCAGCTTTATCATAATCCATGTCTGCCTTCTTCCGGATCGACGGAGACTCATAAACCGACTCCTTGACGATGATCGACTTTTCCTCCTTATCGAGCAAGGCATTGGTGATGACGTCGCGCTGGTTGGAAAGATTCAGGTTTGAGTCAATCCTGGCATCCTGCAGGTCGGAAAAAGCCTTATCCAGTTCATCCTGGGCCCCCTTGATCTGCTCCTGTACCGCATCGGGGTCAAGCCGTGCGACAAAAGCGCCTGAATCAACATACGTGCCTTCCTCCACCAGTTCGGTAATTTTCAGCCGCCATATCCGTAAACTACGGTCACTCAGTTTCGCCGGAACAGGGATATTTGTCTTATTCTCCGATTCAATTTGTCCCGAAGAAAATACCTGAACATCAAATACGCCCCTCACGACATCCGTGGTAATGATCACCGCGTCGTCTTTATTCGTCCTGAAAACAAGGATGAAGAACAGCAACAGAACAGGTACAGCGATTAATGCGATTAGTTTTACCCGAGGTTTCATAAAATCAGCGATGATTTAGTGGTTCTGAAACAATAAAAATAACTGCTATCTGATAATTCGATGTGATCCGAACATCTTCTTTTACAAATTAACCAATTTTAGCGAATCAGACCTTCCTCCAATTCATCCCGCAATGCTGATTTATATAATTTTTATATGCAATAATCATGCAAAAATTTCGGCCAAAAGCCGGAATTTTCATGGCTCACACAATTTTTTTAATTCTTCGATGATTTTTGCCGCCAAATGTGCTGCCTTTTCCATGGTGCCTGACTCCGAATAGATCCGGATAATCGGCTCTGTGTTCGATTTCCGGAGGTGCACCCACTCATTCCCGAAATCGATTTTGAGGCCGTCGATGGTCGTGATCTGCTCATCCCGGTACTTTTCCTTTATGTTATCGAGTACCTGATCGACCTGAATGTCAGGAGTCAGCTCGATCTTATTTTTAGAAATAAAGTAGTCCGGATAGGTTTTTCGCAGTTCAGAGCACGTCATCCCTGATTTCGCGAGCTGGGTCAGGAACAAGGCGATGCCGACCAGGGCATCGCGCCCGTAATGTAACGCGGGATAAATCACGCCGCCATTGCCTTCGCCTCCGAATATTGCGCCGGTTTCCTTCATTTTTTCCACCACGTTTACTTCACCCACGGCCGAGGCGGCATACGAACAACCATATTTTTCCGTGATCACCCGCAAGGCGCGGCTCGACGAGAGGTTCGACACCGTGTTCCCCGGGGTGACAGACAGCACGTAGTCGGCAAGGGCAACCAGGGTATATTCTTCGTTAAACATCGACCCGTCTTCGTTGATGATCGACAAGCGGTCGACGTCCGGGTCGACCACGAAACACACATCGACGGCTTCTTCCCTGACAAGGCGGCAGGTTTCGGTCAGGTTCTCGGGAAGCGGCTCGGGCGTGTGCGCGAACTCGCCGGTCGGCTCATCATTGAACGGAACGATGCGTTTAACCCCCAGCATGTCGAGCAGCAGGGGAATGGCAATTCCCCCGACAGAGTTGACCGCATCGAAGGCCACGCAGAAGTTGGCTGCCCGGATGGCATCGCGATCAACCAACGGCAGATCCAGGATCTTGAGCAGATGTTGCCGGGTATAGTCTTTTTCGGTGATTTTTCCAAGATGATCGACCTCTGCAAAGACAAAGCACTCCTGCGCTGCATACTGCAGCACAAGCTCCCCGTCTTTTGCCGGGAGAAACTCTCCTTTCGCGTTCAGCAGTTTCAACGCGTTCCACTGCCTGGGATTATGGCTGGCGGTCAGAATAATGCCGCCATCGGCCTGTTCATCGGTGACGGCAATTTCGGTGGTCGGCGTGCTTGCCAATCCGATACTGACCACGTCGCACCCCATCCCCGACAAGGTGGCACCTACCAACGCGTTCACCATCCCTCCCGAGATGCGGGCATCACGGCCCACCACCACCTTCAGTCTTTTGTCAGGCGAAGCGCACTTCAGCCACCAGGCATAAGCGGCCGTAAACCTGACCACATCGAGTGGCGAAAAACCTTCCCCCGGAACGCCGCCGATGGTTCCGCGTATCCCGGATATGGACTTAATTAATGACATGCTGTGAATTGTTTACAGTTTGTGTTCAAAATGTTCATCTTCCGGTCTCCGGTCTCCGGTCTCCGGTCTCCGGTCTCCGGTCTCCGGTCTCCGGTCTCCGACTAAAACACTTACTTTCTTCTGCCTTGTGATACTTCTTATAACTTATCACTCGCGGCCCATCCGTGCAATCTGTTCCTCCAACGCTTTGATCCTGGCCTCCGCATCAGCCCTTTTTGCCCTTTCAGTGGCGACAACTGCCTCCGGAGCATGGCTCACAAAGCGTTCATTGTTCAGCTTATTCATGACCGACTCCAGAAAGCCCCTGGCATAATCCAGTTCGGCATTCAGCTTTTTTGACTCTTCCTCCACATCGACCAGTCCGCCAAGCGGAACAAAGAACGTCGTCGACTTCACCAGGAACGAGGCTGCATCCGCTTCTTCCCGGCTTACCTTCCGGAGCGCTGACAAATTGCCGAGCTTGACAAGAACCGGATCAAAAACAGGGTCATAGCCCTTATCACCAGCCATCACGGCCAGCTCCAGGGGTTCTTTATTCGGAATATTGTTATGGGTGCGGATATTCCTGATCCCGGTGATCGTTTCCTTCACATCTTCAAAGGAACGGATCAGCGCCCCATCACTTTCCATCGGTTCAGGCCATCTGCCCACCATGATACTTTCGCCTTCACGGCGGTCTTTCAATAATTGCCAGATTTCCTCACTCACGAAAGGCATGAACGGGTGCAGGAACCTCAGTACGGCATCGAAGATATCGATCAGCGAAGCATACGTCTTTGCATCGACCGGCTGCAGGTAGGCTGGCTTGACCAGCTCAAGCAGCCAGCCCGAAAACTCATCGCGGATCGTGGTATACACGCTCATCAGCGCGTCCGATATCCGGAACTTATCGAAATGGTCGTTGGTTTGTGCCACGATGCTGCCGAACTTGTTTTGAAACCACTCCAGGGCCAGCCTGGAAGATTCCGGCTGGGCGATGGAATGGTCGACCTCCCACCCGTTCACCAGGCGGAAAGAATTCCAGATTTTGGTGGCAAAGCCGGCGCCCTGCGATGGAAGGCTCTCATCAAAAAGCAGATCGCCGCCTGCAGGTGAGCAGAGCAACATGCCCACGCGAACCCCGTCGGCACCGTACTTGTCGATCAGGTCGAGCGGATCGGGTGAATTTCCCAGGGACTTCGACATCTTCCTCCGCAACTTGTCACGGACCATGCCCGTGAAGTACACGTTTTTGAACGGATACACCCCGCGGTATTCGTAGCCGGTGATAATCATCCGGGCTACCCAAAAGAAAATGATATCGGGGGCCGTGATCAGGTCGTTGGTGGGATAATAATATTGAATTTCCTGATTCTCAGGATGCCTGATCCCGTCGAACACCGAAATGGGCCACAGCCAGCTTGAAAACCAGGTGTCGAGCACGTCCTCGTCCTGGTGCAAATCCTTGACCGAAAGCGCATCGTAGCCCGACTTCTCCCGGGCTAATGCCAGGGCCTCTTCAGGCGTTTGCGCCACCACGAACGAACCGTCGGGCAGGTAGTATACCGGGATCCGGTGTCCCCACCACAACTGCCGGCTGATGCACCAGTCTTTAATCTGCTCCATCCAATGACGGTAACTGTTTTTAAACTTGGCAGGATAAAACAGGATGGTGTCGTTCATCACATTCTCCAGGGCAGGCTTCACCAGCTCGTTCATTCTCAGGAACCACTGTGCCGACAACTTGGGCTCGATCACGACATCGGTCCGTTCCGAGTAGCCCACTTTATTCACATAATCCTCGATCTTGCCGACATGGCCTGCCTTCTCAAGTTCAGCAACGATCTTGTCGCGGACAACAAAACGGTCTTCGCCGATAAACAGGATCGCTTTTTCGCTCAACGTGCCGTCGTCGTTAAAAATGTCAATGACAGGCAGGTTAAACCGCAGGCCGATTTCATAGTCGTTCACATCATGGGCCGGCGTGATTTTGAGACAGCCGGTGCCGAATTCCATGTCGACATAGTTGTCTTCGATGACGGGGACAGGCCTGTTGATCAGGGGCACCAGCACGTTCCGGCCAATGAGATGCCTGAACCGTTCATCGGCGGGATTGACGCATACCGCCGTATCACCCAGGATTGTTTCAGGGCGGGTGGTCGCGATGGTGACAAAGTCATGCTCACTTCCTTCGATGCGGTACTTGAGGTAATACAGCTTCGACCGGACTTCCTTGTAATTCACCTCTTCGTCCGACAGGGCCGTCTTTGCCGCGGGGTCCCAGTTCACCATGCGCACCCCGCGATAGATCAGCCCTTTCTGATACAGATCGACAAACACCCGGATCACCGATTCGCTCCGGGCCTCATCCATGGTGAAACAGGTGCGGTCCCAATCACAGGAGGCGCCCAGCTTTTTGAGCTGTTCCAGGATAATGCCGCCATGTTTACGGGTCCATTCCCACGCATGTGTCAGGAACTCATCCCGGCCCAGGTCTGTTTTGGCAAGACCTTCGGCCTTCAGTTTGTTTACCACCTTGGCCTCTGTCGCGATCGACGCATGGTCGGTCCCGGGAACCCAACAGGCATTTTTCCCAAGCATGCGGGCCCGGCGGGTCAGAATATCCTGGATGGTGTTGTTCAGCATGTGCCCCATGTGCAAAACACCGGTCACATTGGGAGGAGGGATCACGATCGTATAAGGTTCCCGCTCATCAGGAACAGATCGGAAAAAACCATTCTCCATCCAATACCGGTACCATTTGCCTTCAACTTCCCGGGGGTTGTACTTGCTGGGAATATCCATGATGTCAGCTTAAAATTCTTTAGTTGTGTTCGGGCTGCAAAAATAAAAAAACTTTGCAGAAAAAGACGTCAAACTGCGCACAAAGCGCCAAAGAATGAAAAAGCCATGAATCGCAAGCAGGGGGTAAGAAAAAGGTGCAAGGTGGAAACGGGAGACCGGAACAGGGAAACGGGAGACCGGAAAGCGATGAGCAATGCGAAAAAAAACGCATAGGGCACAGGGCGCAGGGAAAAAGATAAAAGCGTGTGTGCGCCATGCGCTATGCCCTGTGCGATTCAACAATCTGACAATAGCGAATCAACATTCGCATCAGGGAATCCGAATGCCTCTGCCACGCGTTGATAAACAACCTGTCCGTGAACCACGTTCAGTCCCTTTTTTAACGCTTCGGAGTCCAGGCAAGCCCGTCTCCATCCCTTCCCGGCTAT
>CAZANK010000287.1:0-5496 GCA_964486235.1 uncultured Prolixibacteraceae bacterium
TCCTGGCGAGTTCCATACGTTGATAAGCTAAATCAAAGAACTGCAATTAAGTACGGAAATTGCAGGAAATTAAATTGAAAAAAATAAACATATGAAAAATCTGTCGGTAACTTCCTGAAATCGCTTTATTGTAGCGATACGGTTCCTTTTCTTTTCCAGGTAAGGAATGCAAGGTCCCCTGAAAAAAAGGGGAAATGTTGGCCCATTTCCCCTTTTGAAGAATTCAAGCACCCCTAAGGGTCTTATGAATTGATTTGTTAACACAAAACGGTACAAATTTATGAAAAAAAAACAATCATTCCCGGTTTCACGGATATTGATGATCTGGAAATCGAAGTTATTTTTAACTATGAGATTAACATTTTTTATCATGCTTCTGTCGATGTTTCAGTGCTTTGCTTCAAACATCTATTCACAGAACACCAGGCTGACGATGAAAATGGAGAATACATCCATTAAACAGGTACTGAACAGTATTGAAGAACAAACCGATTTTTTCTTCTTATACAACAGTAAGCTGATTGATGTCGAACAAAAAGTTTCTGTCAATGTGTCTGGACAGGACATCCGGCATGTCCTGGGCCAAATTTTTGAACATACAAACATTGGCTATGAAATCGTGGACCGTCAGATCCTTCTCTCAAACCAGAGCACCGTTACGCGGCAGCCGTCACAGACTTCGGTCAAGGGGTTGGTTTTTGATTCCCGGCAAACCCCTCTTCCCGGTGTCTCGATTGTCGTAAAGGGTACCTCACAGGGAACTATTACCAGTACAGACGGAGTTTACGTCCTCACTAATATTCCTTCCGACGGTATATTGGTCTTCTCTTTTATTGGAATGAAAACACAGGAAATCCAGGTTAAAGGGAGAAATCAGATCGACGTTGTCATGGAAGAAGAAACTGTGGGGATTGAGGAAGTTGTAGCTATTGGTTACGGTACCCTCAAAAGCTCACATGTGACCGGATCGATCGCAAAATTAAAATCTGAATCACTAGAAGAGCTCGCTGCCGGACGCCTTGACCAGGCCTTAATGGGAAAACTCGCAGGAGTACAGGTTCAACAACTGAGTGGTGCTCCGGGACGAGCCTTGAGTATAAAAGTAAGAGGAACAAGTTCCATCAATTATTCCAATGCGCCCTTATACGTCGTCGATGGTTATCCGGTTGACGGAGATCTCAGCACGGTCAATATGAATGACATTGAATCGATCGAAGTATTGAAAGACGCTGCCTCCGCCGCAATCTACGGTTCAAGGGGTTCAAACGGGGTCATTCTGATCACTACCAAGTCGGGTAAAAAAGGAAAAACGGAACTCGCCGCGAGCGTATATTATGGGATCCAGAAGCGATTTAGCAAAATGGATGTATTGACCCGGGATGAATGGATTGAGTGGGCGATCGAGGAAAGGAACAACAGTTGGATCCTCCAGGGAGGTCATGCAAGCGATCCCAATAGCGCCAGAAAAAATTCGTCCTATTGGATTGACCCGGTTTGGTTAACCGACCCGGGCTCCCTGCCGGACAATGACTGGCAGGACATTGTTGACCGGGTCGCGCCAATTCAGAATTACCAGTTATCCGCATCCGGAGCCAACGATATGGTACAATATTATATTTCCGGGAATTATTTCAATCAGAAAGGGATTATTCTCAATTCCTACTACAGACGCCTTTCCTTCCAGTCTAATGTGGAAACCAAATTTTCTGATATCGTCCGGATGGGGCTTAATCTGACGGGAGCAATCACGGAGCAAAATGATCCGGATACAGATTGGACCGGCGGAGGGATCAGCCGCTCCTGGCAAATGGCCCCCGTTGTAGGGATCGATCAGAATACGGAAGATGGGGGATATTACCAGTACGCCGGAACCTTTATGGTCAACCCTTACCACTGGATGAAAGAAACCCTCAGTCAAACCAAAGGTGATTACCTGCTCTCGAATATCTATTTTGACCTGCAGCTTGCCAAAAATCTGAACTGGAAATCCTCTTTGGGAATGGAAAGAAGGAACAACTATTACCAGTATTTTATAAAAAACTATGTAAACAGGGGAAAGGGAAGCACTGGAATAGCCAATTCAGGAGTCAAACAAAATTATTTAACAGAACATACGCTAAAATATCGTTTGGAAAAGACTTTCTGGACACTGGATGCGATGGGCGGTTTTTCGTACCAGGGTAACAGCAGTAATCGGATGGAACTGGAGAAAAGAGGGTATCCCGACGATTCCATTTATACGCTGAATGTCGCCACCACCTTATATTCCGGGTCTTCCAATGTTTCCAAATGGCGACTCATGTCCTTCATCGGCAGAATGAACCTATCTGTTAAAGATAAGTATTTATTGACAGCAAATATCCGGCGCGACGGCAGTTCCAGGTTTGGAAGCGATAGCCGTTGGGGATGGTTCCCTTCAGTATCCCTGGGATGGCGCATCACCGAGGAGAAGTTCCTGAAAGACACGAAATGGCTAAATAACCTAAAATTGCGCGGTAGCTACGGTGTGGTAGGGAATAATGATATCGGCGATTATTCTGCCATTGGTACGCTCGGTGTCACTAACGCGATCATCGGGTCTCCTGAAAATATTGTTTCAGGGTTGGCTCCAGCTTCGTTCAGCAATACTGATCTTGGATGGGAAAGGACCCTAACCACAGATATTGGTATGGATGTCGGGCTTTTCAATAATCGGGTTCAACTTACGGCCGACTATTACGTTGCCAATACGAAAGATCTCTTGCTTGACCTTCAAATCCCGCAGGCGACAGGGTTCAGCAGTTCACTCCAAAACGTGGGAGAAACCCGGAATACGGGACTTGAAATTGAACTGAACACTGCAAATGTGAACCGGAAATTTAAATGGAACACCAGTTTTAATATGTCGTTTAACCGTAATAAGGTTGTAAAGCTTGGCCCTGACGGTTCTCCAATATACGGATATCTGAATGGCTTCAACGTGACGATAACACAAGTTGGAAAACCTATCGGGAGTTATTACCTGCTGGAGCAGGAAGGAGTGTTCATGGATCAGGCTGATTTTGACAGCCACCCACATTATAACGTACAAAACGTGGGAGATATCAAATACAGGGATTACACCAACGATGGCAAAATAAATGCCGAGGATATTCATATCGTTGGAGATGCTTTCCCTGATTTTTACTGGGGAATGCGAAATACATTTTCCTATAAGGGATTCGATCTAAGCGTTGTCATGGACGGACAACACGGCGCCGATGGCATTAATATGGGTATGCGTTCAACAGGGCAATCCAGAACCAACGACTACTCGTGGTGGAAAAACCGGTGGAGATCTCCTGAAAATCCCGGTGATGGAAAAACGCCGCGTGCAGCGGTTACTGCCAATCTGACCACTCCTTCCACGTTTTGGCTGTTTGATGCAACGCAACATACTGGAGTATTCGTGATATCATTCTCGGATATAACTTTTCAAAAAAGATAGTCGGTAAAATGCCCGGGGTTAGTTCCATGAGGATCTATTCCAGTATCGAAAACCTCTTTATGCGGGATCATTACTACCACACACCGATGTCTGCCAATCATTCCAACACTCCTATTGCACCTAACGCAGATTACGGCGGAGCCTATCCGACTGCGACAGTATATACAATCGGGATAAACATAAAATTTTAAATACATGAAAAAGAATAAATTGCCCATTATGATCTTACTGCTGGTGACCGCGGGATGTGACAAACTCGCGCTGGTCCCCGTTTCTGATAAGAGCGTGGAAGGGTTTTACACCAATGAGGCAGAACTCAATCAGGCGGTTATCGCCTGCTATGGCGGAGCACAGGAATTTTTTGTAACAGAATACTATTCGTATCGGCTTACTGAAGCCCGGAGCGATAACACCTTTCAGGGGATGGCTTATGATGACGGGCCAATCTCCAGATTCATCGAAACTGCCTTCCTGCCTGACCTGAATAACGCCTGGGCCGGAGCTTATCAACTGATTGCACGCTGCAACAAAATACTGGATGTGTTGCCGGCAATCGAACTTTCAGAAGAAAAGTCGAAACAATTCGAGGGGGAAGCCAGGTTTTTTCGTGCACTGGTATACTTTGATCTGGTGCGTCTCTTTGGAGGTGTACCCTTGGTGACGCAGCCATTGTCACTCGCCGACAGTTACAGTATTACCCGGGCTTCAGTAGAACAGGTGTACGCACAAATCGAGAATGACTTGACTGAAGCGGCTATTCTTTTGCCCGACAGTTACAGTTCCTCCGGCAAAGGCCGCGCAACCAAATGGGCGGCAAAAGGTTTCCTGGGGAAAGTGCTTGTCTTCCAAAGCGGCTATCCGTTAAATAAAAACAGGTGGGCAGACGCAAAATCTGTTTTGCTGGAAGTCATTCAGTCGGGCAAATTCAGCTTCTTTAACAATTTTGAAGATATCTTCAAATATGAAAACGAGAGTGGCGCGCAGTCCGTTTTCAGCATCATGTTTAAAGCCGGATCCAGCGAAGAAGGAAACAACTTTCCCACCCGGAACGCGCCTAACACCATAAAAAAAGCCGAAGTTCAAAACGGCGGATTACCATACGGAGGAAGTCCTTATTATTTGATCTTATCATCTGATCTGATTGACAGTTTTGAAGATGGTGATATCAGAAAGAACATCTCGATACGCTTTGAATGGCAGGAAAACTCAGGAGCGATCCGGACGGATGATCCGTTTTGCCAAAAGTACCAAAACGGACCTGTCGCTGCAGTTAGCGACTGGGATATCGACTGGATTATGCTCCGCTACGACGACGTGTTAATGATGTACGCCGAATGCCTAAACGAAATCGGATATACTGCAGGAGGCGAGGCGTTTTCAATCCTGAACCAGATCCGGGCAAGGGCCGGGTTGACGCCCAAAACAGCGGCTGATGTTCCAAACCAGCAAAGCTACCGGTTGTGGATGGAACAGGAACGCAGGCACGAATTCTGTTTCGAAAACATCAGATGGTTCGATCTGGTCCGTACCGACAGGGCGCTGGAAGTCATGCAGGTGTTCCTTCAGCAGTATAGTCTGCAGGGGAACCTCGCCGGCAGGGACCGGTATATTTATCCCATCCCGCAAAGGGTACTGAATGAAAATACCAATATTCAACAGAATCCGGGATATAATTAGGGTAAACTATTTTTGAATTCAGTAAATTACTCCGTTTAAATTTTTCTCTCGCTAAATGGAGTAATTTTTTCAATTTAATCGTATGAGAATGAATGTTTGCTTTAGGCTGATGATCCTTTTTTCGTTTTTTGCAATCCCGGCGTGGGCCGATAACCGTGATGTGCAGGTGGTAAAAATATGGGACAAAGCCCCTCACAATGCGTTTACCGATTTGATCCGTTTTGAAGGCAGGTTCTATTGTACCTTCAGAGAGGGTACAGGGCATGTCCCCGGCGAAACCGGAGAAGACGGAAAGATCCGCGTGTTGGTTTCCGCCGACGGAAAGAAATGGGAGTCCCTGGCCCTTTTGGCCA
>CAZANK010000288.1:0-3229 GCA_964486235.1 uncultured Prolixibacteraceae bacterium
AAAACACCTGCATTTTGTGCAGTCTAAAATACTGGCCTCGTCGGGCAATGAGCTCATCATGGGTCCCCGTTTCCACGATCCGTCCTTCGTCCAGCACAAAAATGACATCCGCGTTCTTAATGGTCGAAAGCCGGTGGGCAATGACCAGCGAAGTACGGTTCTTCATCAGATTTTCCAGGGCATTCTGCACCAGTTTTTCCGACTCGGTATCCAGGGCCGACGTGGCCTCGTCGAGAATCAGGATCGGCGGGTTCTTCAGAATGGCCCGGGCGATGGAGATCCGTTGTTTCTGTCCGCCCGACAACTTGTCGCCCCGGTCCCCGATACTGGTCTGGTAGCCTTCCCCGGTCGCCATGATAAATTCATGCGCATTGGCGATCTTCGCCGCGCTGATCACCTCGTCTTCAGTCGCATGTGCCGTTCCAAACGCAATGTTATTGAAAAAAGTGTCATTGAACAGGATCGGCTCCTGGTTGACATTGCCCATCAGGCTCCTTAAGTCATGGATCCTTAGGTTCCTGATATCTTCGCCGTCCAGGCAGATCGCCCCGCCGGTCACGTCCCAGAAACGGGGCAGCAAATCAACCAGCGTGGTTTTTCCCGATCCCGATTTCCCGACAAAAGCGGCAGTCTGTCCTTTCCCGATCGTCAGATTCACCTTCTCGAGCACCTGCTCCGCTGCATAACTGAAACACACGTCACGATATTCAATGCTATGCTCAAATCCACGCTTTGACCGGGCATCCGGTTTATTCCGGATCGTGTTCTCCTGTAAAAGGACCCGGTCGATCCGCTCCATCGATGCCAGACCTTTCTCCACGCTGTATAATGCGGTCGAAAAAGCCTTCGCCGGATTAATAATATTGTAAAAGAAAACCAGGTAAACAATAAACTGCTCTGGACTTAACGATCCTGCGCCGCCTTCAGTGAGAATCAGGTTTCCGCCGTACCACAAGACCATCACGATCAGGGATGTCCCCAGAAATTCACTCACCGGATGCGCAAGGAAGTAGCGACTCATTAAGCGGTTCATGATCATGCGGTAACTGTCATTCTCGCGCTCAAACCGGTCAATCGCTTTATCCTCTGCCGTAAACGCTTTGATGACACGAAGTCCCGATATATCCTCATCAATGATGGAAAGCAACTCCCCCTGTTTCGTCTGACCACGCCGTGACTGCTTTTTCAGGCTCTTCCCGATCCGCCCGATCACGAGTCCCGCGACCGGCAGCATCACGAACACAAAAATGGTCAGGCTCCAACTGGTATAGACCATGTATACCAACGAAATCAGAATCAATATCGGGTTTTTAAACAGCATGTCGAGCGAATTCATCACCGAATTCTCAATCTCCTGAACGTCGCCGGTCATCCGGGCCATGATATCGCCTTTCCGCTCATCCGAAAAAAACCCTAACGGAAGCGACAGGATCTTGCGGTAAATCCGGCTCCGGATATCCCGAACCACACCATTTCGGATACCGATCATGGTATAACTGGCCAGGTAGGTGAACCCCGTCTTCAGCAACACCATCATGATCACAAACAGTCCGATGTAAACCAACGCCCGCGATGCGCCGTCGCGATCGATCACCCAGGTCACCAACCACGACAGATTGTTCTGAATCACTTCCGGCGAAAACTCGAAAGGCATTAACTCCCTGACTTTTTCGGCCGTGCCAAACAGGATTCCCAACACGGGACCCATCAGAATGAATGAAAAAGCGCCAAAAAGCGCCGCCAGCAGATTAAAAAAGAAATTGAGCGCGACTTTGCTTTTGTAGGGAGGCAGAACCCGTTTGAGTAATCTGATTATATCCTTCACTCGAACAAAATTAATGGTGTTTGAACTGTTAACGAATATCCTGTTAAAATATCCCGGTATAGCTGTGTGGGGAGATCTGCCTTAACTCAGCCTTCAGCTCATCGCCTACATCCAGACCATCAATAAAATCAAGAATGACCTCGCGGTTAATGAGCTGATTGGTTCTTGTCAGTTTCTTCAATGCCTCGTAAGGATTGGGGTACGCTTCGCGCCGCAAGATGGTTTGAATGGCTTCGGCCACCACCGCCCAGCTTTTCTCGAGATCGGCCTCGATGGCAGTCCGGTTGATGATCAGCTTATCCAGCCCCTTCATGGTCGAACTGACGGCAATCAACGTATGACCAAACGGAACACCGATGTTCCGGATTACAGTCGAGTCGGTCAGATCGCGCTGCAAACGCGAAACCGGAAGCTTGGCCGACAGGTGTTCAAATACCGCATTGGCCAGTCCGATATTTCCCTCCGAATTCTCAAAATCAATCGGGTTCACTTTATGAGGCATGGCCGACGAACCGACTTCCCCGTCTTTGATCTTTTGCTTGAAATAATCCATCGAAATATAGGTCCATAGATCCCGGTCAAGATCAAGGATCACCTGGTTGATCCGCTTCATGGCATCAAAAATGGCCGCATGATTGTCGTAATGTGTGATCTGGGTCGTATATTGCGCACGCTTCAGTTGCAGGTGACGCTTCAAAAACCGGTTGCCAAACTCCTGCCAGTCGATTCCCGGGTAAGCCACGTGATGGGCATTAAAATTCCCGGTGGCGCCGCCAAATTTCGCATCACATGAAATAGACTTCAACTGCTCCAACTGGCCAGTGATCCGCTCGATGAACACCCTGATCTCTTTTCCCAGGTTCGTCGGGGAAGCAGGCTGCCCGTGCGTCCTGGCCAGCATGGGAATCCCTTTCCACTCGCCGGCAAGGCTTTCCAGCCGCGCCAGGAGCTTCTCAACAACCGGGTAATACTCTTTTTTCAGCGCATCCTGAATGGAACAGGGCACCGCGGTGTTGTTAATATCCTGCGAAGTCAGGCCAAAGTGAATGAATTCTTTGTATTTCGCGATGCCCAGTCTGTCAAATTCCTCTTTCAGAAAGTATTCCACCGCCTTCACATCGTGATTGGTCACCTTCTCAATCCCCTTCACCCGTTGGGCATGGCTCACCTGGAACCCGTCAACGATCTGTCTCAGCTCCCCGAATAAACCCGGTTCAACATCAGACAGTTGAGGAAGAGGCAGTTCACATAAAGCGATAAAATACTCCACCTCGACCAGCACCCGATACCGGATCAAAGCAAATTCGGAAAAATAATTCTGCAGCTTTTCTGTTTTGGAACGGTAACGGCCATCAATGGGTGAAATGGCAGTGAGTACATTTACATCCATATTTTTTAAATTTT
>CAZANK010000288.1:3329-5420 GCA_964486235.1 uncultured Prolixibacteraceae bacterium
ATAATAACGCATGAACTATGAGACCAGGAATCGTTTCCATGACCATTTTGGCTTTTCTGCTGACGCTGACCGGCGCGGCCCGGGGGACATCCCCTTCAGGACAGGTAACAGACAAAAAGCTGGTATATCAATTCGACATCAGGGAGAACATTATGCCGGGGACCTGGCGAAAGACCAAACAAGCCTTTGCCGAAGCCGACAGCCTGCATGCAAACGTATTCCTGATCCATATAAACACGTATGGAGGAACGGTGGTCGACGCCGACTCCATCCGTACCAAAATCCTGAACAGTCCGATCCCTGTTTATGTTTTTATCGACAACAATGCCGCCAGCGCAGGCGCGCTTATCGCGGTGGCCTGCGACAGCATCTACATGCGGCAGGGAGCGTCCATCGGGGCAGCGACAGTCGTAAACCAGACCGGACAGCAGATGCCCGACAAATACCAGTCGTTCATGCGTTCCATCATGCGGGCCACCGCCGAATCGCACGGGGGCGACACCATTATCACTCAGAAGGACACCCTCTTTAAGTGGTTCCGGGATCCTAAGATTGCCGAGGCCATGGTCGATGAAAGCATCTATATCCCCGGGGTCACTGATACCGGGAAGGTCCTCACGCTGACACCTTCCGAAGCCATCAAATATGGTTTCTGTGAAGGCGTCGCGGCGAATGTGCCGGAAGTGATTGCCCGCATCGGCATCGACCAGTACGAACTGGTGGAATACCGGCCTACGCTGCTGGAAAAGATTATCGGGTTTTTGATAAATCCGGTCGTCTCCGGAATCCTGATCATGGCCATTTTGGGAGGCATCTATTTTGAGCTGCAAACGCCCGGCATCGGGTTTCCCCTGATCATCGCCCTGATGGCAGCCACTGCCTATTTCGCACCGCTCTATCTCGAAGGACTGGCCGCCCACTGGGAGATCCTGTTGTTTATCGCGGGACTCATCCTGATCGCGGTCGAGATTTTTGTCCTGCCCGGCTTCGGCGTGGCCGGAATAACGGGCATCTTCCTGAGTTTTTCCGGATTGGTGCTCAGCCTGATCAACAACGTGAACCTGGACTTTCAGGGCGTTGATCCCGCGAAAATCGTCGGTGCGCTGACAACGGTGATCCTGGCGATCTTCACTGGCTTCGTACTGAGCCTGGCGCTGAGTAAGCGGCTTTTCTCCGCATCGTCGGGTGTGCTGAAAAACCTGTCGCTGCATGAAATCCAGGACAAAAAAGAGGGCTTTGTGGGCGTCGATCCCGGACTGAACGCACTGACCGGCAAAAAAGGGACGGCCTATACCGTTCTGAGGCCTTCCGGTAAAGTCATGATCGATAAAAAAATATACGACGCGGTGTCGCTTTGGGAACTGATTGAAAAAGATGCCGGAATTGTCGTCGTCAAAGTCGAGGCCGCGCAGCTTTACGTGGAAATGGTTAAAGACGAGGCTTCATGAAACTGATCCAGGCGTCGCTGGCCGTATTAAGCAGCCTTCCTGTTTTGGCGACCCTTTTGCTTGGATATCAACTCATCCGGAACGGCCAGGGAGTTCTGGGAAAACCAACCCTTGCACCTTGGTTGTTTTTTTCTGCGAAAACAGCGACCGGCATATCGCTTACCATTCTCGTTGCCGCCAGTGTCAATCCGGGTTTTTATTGCCGGCTTCCCTGGCTTATCCAGCATGACATCCCCGCCGTGCAGAAGTTGATGAGCGCGATTTCTCTGTTTGCCGGCAATTTGTTTCTGATACCCGCTTATTATACCCTGAGCATTTTTACCCGGATAGGATTACCGGAATCTGCACATGTCCTGAAAACATGCGGGATTTACCGGATCAGCCGAAATCCCATGTATCTCAGCTTTTGGTTTTTCTTTACGGCCTGCTTTTTACTGGCTCCAAGCCTTTTGGTGGTTTCGCTGATCACTTTTTGCCTGACTGCCCATCATTTTGTCATTTTGAATGAAGAAAGATTCATGGAACGTTTATTCGGCGACCAGTACCTTTCCTACAAAAGCCGGGTTTCACGCTATCTGTAACCGGGATCGTTGGAAATTTTTTATATAGGGCAACAATTCGAAAGGTACAAAATTATTCACGG
>CAZANK010000289.1:0-5323 GCA_964486235.1 uncultured Prolixibacteraceae bacterium
ATTGCCGGTACCACCTGCTCGGCGGCTGTTTTTATTATGCGCAGCACGGTAGTGGCTGAAAAAGGCTGGACGATCAGGAACCTCAAAGATGAAAAACGGGATGCCTTCGTATCCGCCTCGATGATGCTTCTCCTCAGCGGGGTGATCATGGCCGTGGCAGCGGGAACACTGCATGTGATGGGTTTGAAATTGGACAATACGGTAGAAATGGTGCGGCTTTTCGAACCGATTGGCGGTAACGTGGCTGCCTTTATCCTGATTCTCGGCATTGTCGGGGCAGGATTATCGTCCATGTTTCCCATCCTGCTGATTGCACCCTGGCTGATCGCCGACTATTCCGGCAAGCCAAGGAATATTCATTCCACCGGCTCGCGCCTGCTTATCGTCGTGGCGCTGCTTTTTACATTCGGATCGGTTTTCCTGGAACAGCGCCCACCCGCGCTGATGATATTTTCCATGGCTTTTCAGGCATGTATCCTGCCGGCAGTAGCTATCCCCGTCTTTTTGCTCATGAACCGGAAAAAGCTGATGGGGAGAAACAAAGCCAGGCTCATTGAAAACGCGGGCGTGGTGGCTGTCATCCTTTTTTCGTTTCTGACCAGTTGGTTTGCCATCACGGAGTTATTCTGAGCAAGAAAAGGCAGAATGCGTGATGGCGCTTTTTGTTTGAAAAACACGCTGCCCGGCAAGGAACTGACTGATGGTTCAAAACTGCTAAACAACGGCGCATTTGTGCATCAATTAATGATTCGAAAGTTTTTTTTAACCAATTCGTTTTATCTTTGAGGTCTCGGAAAGGAAGAAAAAAAACCGATGCAGGAAAAGATCCATAGAACAGACGAAACGTATTTGTGGAAAAGGATGAAGGCCGGCGACCAAAATTCATTCTCACAAATCTTTAAATCTTTTTATCCAAAATTATATGCGTACGGCATCAAATTGATCCCTTTTCCCGATCTTGTCAGAGACCAGATACAAGACCTTTTTATCCATATTTGGCAAAACAGGGATGGTCTCGGTGATGTGACCAATTTAAAGGCCTATTTATTTGTTTCTTTGCGCAGGAGGATTTTTCTTTCAAAGAAAAATGAACTGAACACCAACCCGCTCGATCAACTTTCGGAAGAAGACAGCCAGGCGCTGGTCTTTGAACCCGGTGAATTTGTTGACAAGGAACACCTGTCGGCCAACATCAATGAGAAATTGATCAGGAACCTGAATTCTTTGCCGGTCAATCAGCGGGAAATCATCTTTCTCAGGTTTTATCATCAGTTGACCTACCGGGAAATCGCGGGTATTATCAACATAAAGGAACAATCGATAAAAAATAAGATGCCCCGGATTCTTCAAAAGCTGGCAGAAGGCATAACCGGCGTTTCGAAAGAGGATATTGGCGACGTTGATATTACCTTGTTCAACCTTTTCTTGCTCTTCCAAAAAAAATAATTTCAAATTTTGGGGTACTACTTCCCGGTTTCCTGCTCTTCATACATAGACAAGGATTTTATTGACCAGGAATATGGACGTTGGGAAAAAATTTAATGAACTTCTTGCTGACGAAGCGTTTCAGAGTGAATTAATGCTGTTTGATTCGCTGGATGAAGCTGACAGAAAAGCGTTTATAAGACGTTACGCGGTCAGTAAAGAAGAATTTATAAAAGCAAAAACAATTGTTGACGGATTAAGCTTCAAAGGGATAAACTTCTCCGAAGATGAATTAGATTACCTGTGGAAACGACTGGGCATAGAAAATCCAGTCGTTCCGCACAATCAGGGACTTCAGATCAGAAAGATGGTAACCTGGTTCAATAAAATAGCGGCCGTACTGATGATTCCTTTGTTAATCACGTCAATCTGGTTTTTTAACAAAACACAGAAATTAGAATCGTTCAAAAAGGATGAGATTGACCGGTTGACAGAAGTCTATAATACCGTCTCTGCGCCAGTCGGAGGCAAAACAAAAGCCGTATTGCCCGATGGGTCCGAGGTGTGGCTAAATTCGGGCAGTTCCGTTCAGTACCCGATTCTCGGTAAACCCGCTTACCGCGAAGTGAAACTTTCGGGCGAAGGTTTCTTCAAAGTCGTAAAGAACCCGGATCAACCCATGTTGGTCATGACCTCCGGGATTCAGGTGAAGGTTTACGGCACCACCTTTAACCTTAGCGCTTACGAAGATGATCCGTACATTCAGGCAGCATTGATTGAAGGCGAAATAGCGATCGCGAAGTTGAATGAGAAAGGAACACCGGTGACTTCCGAGTACAAGATGAAGCCTGGGGAGATCGGAAAGCTGGATAAACAAAAAAATACCGTTACCGTTGCGCGTACCGACAATATGGAAGTCTTTACAGGTTGGGTAAACGGGAGATATGTCTTCAGGAATACGCCGTTTAAAGAGATCCTGAAACGGCTTGAGCGATTGCATAATGTGACGTTTGTCCTGGAAGATGAAACCATCGGGGATGACCACTTTGACGCTACTTTTGAAGATCAGAATATTGACCGTATCATGGAAATATTTGCCGTTTCATTGCCCATCACATGGAGGTCCGTGCAAGCGGTACAAAACAACGACAATACCTATTCAACAAAAAACATCATCATATCGGGGGAAAAAACAAAAGAATTACCATAATCACTGAAAAAAAAATGCAGGAAAGAATGGCTCTCTTCCCTGCATCAGGTTATAAGGCATCAAACCTTATCATTAATTAAACATTTAAAATTATGAAAAAAAAACGAATGTGTGACGCCCAGGTCGAAATTATTGGCTCTGAGCAAAAAATTGGATTAAAAATGAGACTAACGCTACTGCTTCTATGGATGGGGCTTCTGAACCTGATGGCATCAGAAAGTTATTCACAATTAACAACGCTGACGATTACGCTGAAGAATGTCACGGTAGAGCATGTTCTGGCAAACATCGAAGACAACAGTGAGTTCAATTTTGTTTACAATCGCGAGGTCATCGACCTGGACAGGAAAGTGAATGTGAATTATAAAGATGCGAAAGTCAATGACATTCTGGACGACTTGTTCAAAAATACAAACGTATCTTATCGCCTGATTGACAGGACCATTGTATTGTCAGCGGTTTCGGAAAAAGTCGTCAGTAAAGAGCCCCGGACCATTTCCGGCAGAGTCGCCGATTCGTCGGGACTACCACTTCCGGGTGTTTCAGTCGTGATAAAAGGAACCACCACCGGAACCGTTACCGATGTTGAAGGGCGATACACGCTCACCAACATTCCTGCGGATGCGACGCTGGTGTTTTCGTTCGTGGGGATGAAGAGCCAGGAAGTGGAAGTGACGGGAAAGACAGTAATTCATATCACGCTGGAAGAAGAAACGATTGACGTGAAAGAGGTCGTCGTCACCGCTCTGGGCATTCAGCGGGAAGCCAAGGCGCTGGGCTTTTCGGCTCAAAGAATCGGCGAAGACGACTTGTCGGCCTCCCGGGAATCGAGTGTGACAAACTACCTGACCGGTAAAGTGGCCGGTGTGCAGATCTCCAAAACAGCGGGCGGCGCCGGTAGTTCGACGAACGTGGTTATTCGCGGTAAAAACTCGATAGCAGGCAGCAATCAGCCACTATATGTGGTTGACGGCGTGCCGATCATTAACTATTCAAACGATCATCGGGCATCGGGCGTTGCATCCGCCGACATCGACTATGGAGACGGCATCGGCGACCTGAACCCGCAGGATGTCGAATCGATGAACGTATTGAAAGGGCCCGCCGCCACTGCGCTTTACGGCTCACGCGGTGCAAACGGCGTTATTCTGATCACCACGAAATCGGGGGAAAAAGGCGGTAAAGGACTTGGCATTGAGGTTAACTCGGGTGTCACCTTCGAGGAATTGTACCTCATTCCGAATTTCCAGAATCAATTCGGCTCCGGGTACGACGATGAAGGATATGCCAATTACAGTTGGGGGGGCTTTACATTTGACGGCATTTACTACAACTGGCCTGAAAACGGCCAGCTCGACAGTTGGGGCGGCCCTCTGGACGGAAGCATCAAAATCCCGAGCTGGTGGACCTTGCCGGAAGACGGTTCGGTCCCGGGCAGCGTCTGGGATTGTCCGATTACGGAAGCGGTCCCCTATGTGGCCCAGCCAAGGAATAACGTGCGGAACTTTTTCAATACCGGGGTCACCTTTTCGAACAATATCGCCCTAACCTCCTCCAACGAAAAGAGCTCCTTGCGCCTGTCGCTGGGAAGCATTTCGACCGATGGAATTGTTCCGAATCACGAAATCGGGAAAAAAACGGTCAGCATCAGCGCAACGACGAAAGTCAACAAGATTTTGTCGTTCGATGCCAAGGTCAATTATATCCGGACGGAAGGCGACCAAAGGCCCCGAACCGGGTACGATGCGTCCAACCCGATGTATAACTTGATCAGCATGTCGCGAAACACGCCTCTTGATTTCGCCAAATACCAGTATGAAAAGACAAAGGTGAATATCCGTTATCCGGGTATCAATTACAATCCCTATTACATGGTGAATGAAATCAAAAACAATGACTTCAAAGACAGGGTGGTCGGATTGACCTCGGCCACGCTACAATTCACCGACTGGCTGAGTATCATGGGCCGGGTTGGCGTTGACTTCTACAGTCAGTCCAAGGAAACCCGCTGGCCTCAGGACCCCGAGTCCAGGAATGCCGGTTCCAGAAAAGGACAGATGACACAAACGCTCGACCGCACCCGCGACGTCAACGCCGATGTGATCCTGACAGCCGACAAAAAGATATCAGAAAGCTTTCGCCTGAACGGGGTGCTGGGAGCTGGTATCCGTTCCTACCGGAGCGACTGGATGTCTTGGGGTGCGCGCGAATTCAAGGCTAAAGATGTTTATGATATCTCCAACTTCGTCGATATCAGGCCCGACGCCGGCCTTTATGAAAAAGAAATGCAGTCCGTATTCTTCACCGGTCAGGTGGCCTATAAAGACTACCTGTTTTTGGACGTGACCGGCCGTAACGACTGGTCCTCGGCGCTTGGGCTTAAAGACCAGTCGTTCTTTTATCCGTCCGTCAGTTCCAGCTTCGTGTTCACGGAGGCATTCCACCTGAACCGGGATGTATTCAGTTTTGCAAAAATCCGTGCATCCTGGGCACAGGTGGGCAACGATTCGGAACCCTATCTCACCCGTTCCGGTTATTCGCTTTACGCGACCGGGTTTGACGGACTGCCCTACGCCACCATGAGCGGGACCATCCCCCTGCTGGATTTGAAAAACGAGCTGACCGAATCGGTCGAATTTGGTTTGGACATGCGGTTGTTCAGCAACCAGCTGAGCGTGGACCTCACCT
>CAZANK010000290.1:0-5319 GCA_964486235.1 uncultured Prolixibacteraceae bacterium
GATACCTCGAATAATAATATTACTTTCCGCTCCGGGCTCACCCGACGTGACGACGTTCACGCCCGAAACCTGCCCCTGGAGTGCCTGAATGGCAGAACCGGTAGGTATCGACTGAATGGTAGCTACATCCACCACGCCGACAGAACCCGTGATATCCTTCTTTTTTTGCGTGGAATACCCGGTAACCAGCACTTCATCGATACGCGCAATATTTTCGAAAAGCGTGACATTGATCGTTGCCTTTCCCGAAACAGGAATTTCTTCCTGTTTCATTCCTACAAACGAGAATTGCAGGAGGGCATCTTCAGGGACATCTGCCAGTATAAACTTTCCGTCTGAGTCTGTAATGGTGCCTTTGGTTGAACCCTTAATGACCACCGTCACCCCGGGCAGCGGCAATCCTGAGGAATCAATGACTTTACCGGAAACCGGCCTAATTTGCTGCGCAGACTCCGTTTCTTTTAATTCTGAATTTGAAATGATAATGATATGCCGGTCCATGACCTTGTATGACACGTCATCACCAGCAAAGATCATCTTCAAAATATCTTCAACAGAGCGTTCTTCAACATGAAGGTCAATTGTACGGTAAATATCAATCCTGCTCGCGTTGTACATGAAGGCGTACCCGGATTGATCTTCAATCTGTTTGAGGACATCCTTTACGGTCATATTCTGCACATTCACGTTCAGTTTGGCCTGTTGACTGTAACCGGAAGCAAAACTTCCTGTAAGTCCAACGATACATATCAGTATTCCAACTAGTTTCATTTCTAAAAAAATTTTCCCTCGGATTGTCCGATAATTCAATAGTTCATGCCAACTACAATTTTTTTTCATAATTTTGTCATGTTTATTCAGCGTGAAAGGGATTTTGGTTATGTGGGTAACCTTTTCCCCTGCTGAGTTAATAAATTCTTGATTACAAAAGGTTTGTCCTTGGACAAGCCTTTTTTCGTTCTCGAGCCTTCGTCAGTTTTTCTTCATCCGCAAATTGTGTTTAAGGTTTGGTAATTATCACTTGTCCCCCATCGATCCTGTACCGGATCGGGGTAAGCATCTTGATCCTGTTCAGGACTTCCTGCAGGGATTCGGTTTTCACTTTAAAGGTGAGCAGTTCGCCATTCATGATTTCCGGTGAAACCCGGATAGCAACACCATACCATCGCTCCATGTATTGTACGATTTCTTCCATCGGACTTTCTTCAAAAACCAATTCGTTTCTCGTCCAGGCAGAAACCAAATTCATATCCATCTTTCCCACATCGAACTTTGCCTCATTTTTCTTAAACGTGGCCACCATACCGGGAGTAAGTTGCAGGATTTCTTCCTCATCCCGGGTAATCCCCACCAGTCCGTCCTCAAGTCCCACCTCCACAGTCTGGTCGCCTTCATAAGCTTTCACATTAAAAGAAGTACCATGAACCCTGATATCGAGTTCAGCCGTGTGCACAACAAACCGTTTGTCCCTGTTTTTTTGCACCTCAAAATAACCTTCTCCCTGCAATTCAACGTACCGGTCACGCCTGTTGAAATCCTGACTGTACCTGATTTTTGAACCACCATTGAGCATGACCATTGAGCGATCAGGCAGAATAAGACGGGTTTTTTGTCCCACAGGTGAGAAAACCTCCGTGTAAAGCGGTCGTTCTCTCCAATGATCGAGTTTTGTGCCGGCCCAAAAGCTCAAAAACACCAGAATGACTGCTGCTGCAACTTGTGCGATTCTGTGATATAAAACATATTTCCTTTTTTGAAGATGAATATGTCGCTGCACATTCGTCCAGGCTCCTGCCTTGTCAGGAAAAAAACGGTTCGGGAAGCTTCCTGTAATCCGCCATAGAGCCAGAAGGTCGTGATAAACTCTTTTATTTTCAGCAGAATTTTCCAACCATTCCCGGATTTCTTTTGCATATTCGGTCCCATTGGACGCAATATTCCGGATAATCAAATCAACGGGAGCCTTTTTTTCCATCGCAATAAACCGTTTTTCATTGCTATGGCACTTAAAACGCCACTGTCCCCCAAAGAAAAATCAAAAAAAATTGATGACGAGAAAGAAGAAAAATATCTGATCGTGGTAAGGTTGAATAAAATCTTTTAGTTTTTTGATCGCAATTGTGATTTGGTTTTCAACTGTTTTGACACCGATTCCCAACTTTTCGGCGATTTCCCGGTTGCTTAATTCCCCGTCTCTGCTCAATTGATAAATCGTTTTGCACTGTGCCGGTAATTTTTCAATGCCGTCACCAATGATCTTCTTTAACTCTTCAAATTCCAAAAACCGGTCTGCTGTCTCCAAACTTGTTTCAGATATGGAAATAAATTCCCCGGCAATCCTTTCCCGGTTTTTCATGTTGCGCAAATAATTCAGGCTCTTATTCTTTGAAGCCGCATAGAGATATGATTTCATGGAACAATGGGGCGGAAGGGAATCTTTCTTTTCCCATAAATAAATGAAGATACTCTGGGCAATATCTTCTGAAAGTGCCTCATCTCTTATATAACAGTTGATAAAGTTACAAAGGTCATCATAATACGTATCAAAGAAATATTTGAAAGCATTTTCATCCCCTTCGATCATTTTCTGCAAAATGAAATGTTCTTCATTTGTCACTTTCTGCACCATCTGTAACTGTCATGATAAAGCCTGTCAAAAGAAGAAAATTAAATCCTTTTCTGCAACTTTTTCAAAATCCGGATTTCACGTCCCCCGGGGACATCAGGTGGGAGTAATTCATTAAAAAAAGTCTGTTGGCAGTGTTGGCAGGGGTTCTCAATAGTTTTTAATTTTCTTTTCTCGCCGGGTCCCGTCCCAGTTTATTTCTGTATTTCACTTTCCAATAAAAAGTAGCTCGCCTTTCTGCCTTTAAAAATAGCCTGCAGATTTATATTTCTTCCAGCAATTCTTTCCAACGTTTTCTGTTGAACGGCATAGTGATCCTACTCGTTCCCCTTTCGATGAATTGCAGGTTTTCTCATCTGAATCGATTCTGATCCAGTCTTTAAATAACTCATCATATAGTTTCGTCCTGTAACCTGAAATAACAGCCCTTTGATTTGAAACAACAATGGCGCTAGTTCAAAATGTTCCATATCATTCATTTCAAAACCATAAGCTGTTGTGTCCGACCGACTTTCGTGAACGTATGGCGGGTCAAGGTAAAACAGGGTATCCTTTGTATCATATCACAAGTGTCTCTTAAAAATAGTTGAATTCATTTGTAACTAACATCAACAACAAAGTCAGGGATGATTTAAATATTACCATAAAAAAAGACAGCCGGGTGTCTATTGCGGCTGCCAGTTTTTCTATGTATGCCTTCGATGGGTGACATTCAGAAGTAATCTGACTAATAATCCTATTGCCAAAGATCGGTTGCGTTATGATGTTCTTTATCATACCGACCTCTCACGCGACTCAGGTGTTTCCAATGGTCTGCCACTGGATCGGATCAATTGGGGTAATTATGATTTGGTTGTCATTGATGAATCGCATAACTTCCGGAATGGCGGGCAGGTGTTTGGTGACGATCAACGCGAGAACCGGTATCTGCGATTACTGAATAAAGTAATTCGGACTGGTGTTCGGACAAAAGTACTCATGCTTTCGGCAACGCCTGTTAACAACCGTTTTAACGATTTACGGAATCAATTGGCATTGGCTTATGAAGGTGATTCAACCAATATTGACGGTTTATTAGGTATGAATGGAACGATGAAGGCCTATATTGTCGAAGATATTGATCAAATCGTTTGGCGCAATAAACTGTCACCGTCTATCCTTAATGTGGCTGCTGGTGCCTCAGTTATTGAAATTGATGTATGGTTATTGGCGGTTTCTTGACCTATTTGGGAATCCTGTGGTTAGGTAATGCTAAGCAACGTAGTCGGATTGCCTATCCCATCACTGTTCAATACATTGTTTACGATGCACTGGAAAATAAAATCCGGAAGGAAGACTGGCATGATAACATGCTTAATCCTGGAGAATTATTGCTCGATATCGAAAGAAATGCCATCGAGCTTACCTATTATCATGAATTTCCTGACGGTTTATTCCGCAAACAAATCAGGCATTATCACCCTAAAGTTATTCGTGAATTATTGATTAACGCTTTTGCCCATAAAAACTATACGATTTCGGGAGACATCCTTATTCAAGTCTATCCGGACAGGTTGGAAATTACAAATCCTGGTGGATTACCATTGGGTGTAACAAAAGACAACATATTGCACGCAAGGCAACGACGAAATCCACATCTGATCCGTATCATGCATGATTTAAAGCTTATGGAGGGTGAAGGTTCGGGTTATGATTTGATTTATGAATTGAACTCAATGGATTCAAAAGAAAATCCGGTTATCGAGTCGGACTTCAATTCTACCCGGGTAATCCAAAGCTCAAAAATAATTGACCAAGATGTGTTACCGTTGCTCGGCTATGTTTCGAAGAATTACCGACTGACTCAAAAAGAGTTTATCGCGTTTGGATTAATCGCACGGCATAAGAAACTTTTATCAACGCGCCTATCAGCATTTTTGCAACTAACCGAAGAAGACAGGCTGAGAAGTTATACTTCACGTATGGTTGATCAAGGGATTCTGGTAACCAGGGGAAATAAAAAGGCCAATGAATTTTTGGTTAATCCCAAGTTACTGGCCAATTCAAAAGCGACGATTAAAACTTCATTGAAAACGATTGAGCCATATAGATTGGAAGCCTTGATAATTGAAGATTTAAGATTGCACCCGGATAGTTTAAGGGCCGAAATTAATGAAAGATTACCTGATGCTGACGTGAATGATATCAAAAAAGCGCTTTATTTGATGGTTAAAAAAGGTCTGTTATCAACAAGCGGAGGTAAAACTTATCGTAAATATAAGTTGGTATAAAAAAAAAGAAATGAAAAAGAAAATGAGAAAAAAAATATATAAACATAAGTGAATCAGGTATTTGTCTCTTTATTTGTTTATTTATTTATTTACTTTACATTTTAAAAAGAAATTTTTGAGAATTTAGCTACACACGATATTACCCATGGAAAAAATCAAGATGGAATCGGTGAACCTTACCGAGAAGAATATTGAAAAAATTGCTGCTTTGTTCCCGAATGCAACTACCGAAACGATAATACGTGAAATTGCCAAACGTAAACCTTTGCGGGTAGTTTTCCGGGACAGTTCATTTGCCGGCAGTCCTGACAAGATAAATGTAACCGAAATATTCAAAACGATTTCGGGTAGCACAACAATTAAGGTAATCTAAAGGAGAATGACATGGGTTATCAAATTCCGACATTGCCATTACCATACGAT
>CAZANK010000291.1:0-5317 GCA_964486235.1 uncultured Prolixibacteraceae bacterium
CAAGCCAAAAATCGAGCGGCAGGATTTTTAGGTACAAAAAATTGAAAAACTCAGAGTAAGGCATCGGATAAATTAATCTTTGTTCTGTCACATTAAATGAATTTGCCGGTAAAAAGTCATATTGGCTCTTCTTCAACTGCCCGTACGAGGTCATAACTTCAATCGCTTTCCCTGTTCGAATGAGATCAGTCCATCGATGATTTTCAAATGCTAATTCATAACGCCTTTCTCTAAGAATGTTATCTAATGTTGCCTCGGATAAATCCGGAAGCCCAGCCCTGTTTCTAACCTTATTCAAATATGGGAGAGCTTCATTGTTTTTTCCCTGTTGAACAAGGCATTCAGCTAATAATAATAATGCATCTGCATAACGAAAAACCGGCCAATTTTCACCTGTATTATTCGGTCTGCTATAGGGACCATGTAAAAATTTTGAAATAAATGGATAATAAACTTTATCAGGTTCCGGTGTATAATTTCCCACATCTTTTAGGGCAAGACAAGTAACTGGATCAAAATAAGGATCGCCACCATTCAAGGTACCTTCAATAATCTTAATTGACGCGGGTAATCTTACATCTCCTTCTTCGTAAGAATCAATAAATTCCTGGTCTGGAACATTCCAACCACCTAGGGATGTATTGTTTACACTTATCCCTGTTAAGATAGCTGTGCTAGCAGTTTTGGGAAACATATAGTAAATATAAAAATTCTGTTGCCCATCATCTCCCTCTTTAAATTGAATATCAAAAATTGATTCCTTATGGTTTTTGTTTGCTGGTTCAAAAACATCCGCATAATTATCTAAGAGACCATAATTCATGTTTAAAACATCACGTAATTCACTTTCTGCCAATGTATAATCTCTTGTTGGTTTGGACATATATGCTTTTGCCAACAACATTTTTGCTGCTCCTTGGGTCGCTCTCCCCGATTGAGGAAACGTTGTTGCAACCGGAAGATTTGAAATGGCACTTTGTAAATCACTAATTATTTGACTATAAACTTCTTCTGCGGTAGCCCTCGGTTTATAGGATGATTGCTCATCTAAAACTTCTTCAAGATATAAAGGTACTCCACCATAATGCGTCACTAAATCAAAATAATAAAATGCTCTCAAAAATAAAGTTTCTCCCAAAATGCTTTTTTTAGCTTCATCATTAATGTCAGCATTTTCGATGCGCGATAAAATAGCATTGGTTCTTGATATTCCCGAATAATTAATATAATACCGTTCATTTACGGCAGTAGTTTGTGATTGATCGGTCCATTGGATAATATCTTCAACCCAGTTAGCCGGACCTCTATCCGGTGCATAATACCGAAAAAAAGTATTATCTGCTCGCATTTCATCCATATAAAGTCCGGGATGAACGAGCCCGCGAAGTGACTCATAGGCTCCAACTAATGCTAAATTAAAATGAGATTCCGTTTTGAAAAATGCAGCATCAGTTAAATTTGTTTCTGGTGATATCTTTAAAAAATCGTCACTACAAGAGTTTAATAAAACTACTCCTAAAATTAAATAATATCTAAAATTCAGTTTCATATGACTTCATTTTAAAAGTTTATATCTGCTCCAATCGTAAATGCTCTCGGTACCGGATAAGGAGCAAAATCCCGCCCCTCCGAAAGGCCATTCAACCCATTTTGACTAGCTTCCGGGTTCGGCCCGGGATAATTTGTGATTATAAAAGCATTTTGTGAACTGACATATATCCTTGCACTTCTGATGACAAAATCAGATTTAAAGGGGAAAGTATAACCTAACACGATATTTTTCGCCGATAGGTATGAACCATCAAAAATATGCCTGGTGCTGTTAAAACGGTGGAGTGGATTGGAATTAGATCGGGGGAGATCGCCTTTACCTGGATTCTCAATTGATCTCCATCGATCCAAAGCGGCGGGCCTTACATTAAATACTCCGTCTATATTCTCTATCGATAGCAAATCTCCCTTGAAAACATCTCCTCCAACTCTTCCTAATAAGTGGATACTCAAATCGAAATTTTTCCAGGAAAATTGATTGGTAAAGCCAAATATGAAATCAGGGTTAGGGTCTCCAATAAATGTTTTATCATTCACTGCGTCGATATATCCGTCCGGAACGCCATCAGGTCCGCTTATGTCCTTTAATCTGACTGACCCTACGTCTGATCCTCCATACACCGTAATCCACGGTCCTTTCGCCAACTCGGCTTCGTTCATAAACACACCTTCATATACATACCCGTAAAATTGCCCGATTGGGTACCCCACTTCTGTTCGGTTAAAATCGGAGTTCTCAGCATATCCGCCAATCGGGGTATCGTTAGTACCAAGTTTTTTAACCATGTTACGGTCAAGTCCAAATGTCAATTGAGTATTCCACTTAAAATCACCTGTAAAGTTTTTTGTTTCCAAGCTGAATTCGTGGCCCCAAAACTCAAATTCACCGATGTTGGATTGAATACTTCCAAAACCGGAAGCCAACGGAATATCAACTGCATATAACAGGCCATTAGTTGTTTTCCAATAATAATCATATGCAAAAAAGACACGGTCATTAAAGAGGCCTAAATCTAAACCGACGTCCCCTTGAACTGTCGTTTCCCAAGTTAATAAGGAATTTCCCAGATTCGATTTTGTTTTACCCACCTTAACCGAGTTATTAAATACATAGTTGGCATTTCCAATAGAACTCAAATGGGAATAGTTTCCGATATTATAGTTTCCGACTTCCCCATAGCTACCTCTGAGTTTAAGAAAACTAATTTTATCGAATACTCGAATGAAGTTCTCTTCGGAAACAACCCACCCAGCTGATATTGAAGGAAAAACTCCATATTTTTTGTTGTCACCAAATCTTGAAGAACCGTCGCGTCTGACAGCAAAAGATATTAAATATTTGCTTTGATAATTATAGTTTAGTCTGCTGAAAGATGATAAAACAGAAAACTCGGACAATGACGCGTTGCCCAATCTTGATCCACTTGGCGCACCGGTTATCCATGAGATCTCATCATCCGGGAATTGAGATCCGGTAATCGAGCTCGACTCGCTTGTGACTTTTTGGGCAGAATAACCCAACAATATATCAAGATTGTGCTTTTCGTTAAAACTTTTAGTATAAGTCAAAGTATTCTCCAACTGCCAGTTCAGATAATTGGATGTATTGTAACTACCGGTAGCCGGGTTGGGTGGCGATGAAAACATTGCTCCTTGAGCAGTGGATGGACTCCAATACCTGTTTTTTGAATTTCCTACATCTGCATCAGCCTTTAACTTGTACTTCAATCCATCAATAAGCTCATACTCGGCAAAAGCATTTACCAGGATATTCGTGCGTTGGGTTGGATTTTCCCTTTCTTTTAATACCCTGTACCAGTTAGGATTAGGAAACATTCCAGGTGAAGAAAACCCAATAGGCAAAGTACCATCTTCATTTTTATATTCCAAGGTCGGATCCATTATATAAGCAGAAGAAACAGTACTCCAATAGGCGGGAGTATAATCAATGTTATCGGACTTTCTATATATTGAAGCCAAGTTCAGCCCTATCGTCAAATCTTCGGAAACATTAAAAATATTATTGGCTCTCGCAGTAATCCTTTCTGCAACTCCATTGATCAACACCCCCTCCTGCTTATTATAACTTACATCTATCGCTGACTTAACTTTAGCGGTACCAGTTGAAAGAGCCAAATCATAATTCTGCGTTAACGCGTTTTTGTTCAACAAAATATCAAACCAGTCGGTACCATCGCCAGTGCCATATTGTTCAGGGTTTTGGTATCTTTCCGGCACCTCCATTCCCTGATCGCTATACCATTGGTTTTTATATTCCGCAAATTGTCTGGCATTCATCACATCTGGTCTTCCCCTATGGGGTACATTTTGTATTCCGGTATAAACATTTAAACTAATCTCAGTTTTTCCCTCTTTAGCCTGCTTTGTTGTAACAAGAATGACTCCATTAGCTGCGCGGGAACCATAAAGCGACGTTGCAGAAGCGTCTTTTAAAACTGAAATCGTCTCAATTTCATTGGGATTTATAGCCTCCAATCCGGTACTTGAAGGAAAACCATCAATAACAACTAAAGGTGAATTGCCGGCATTAATGGAAGCTTGACCGCGAATCCTGAATGTCATGCCTTGTCCCGGAACACCTTCTGTCTGATAAATCCTTACTCCTGGAAGTTTCCCTTGCAATTTCTCTCCCAACTGTGTCATTGGCATATCTTTCAGATCATCTATGCCAACCGAACTTATTGAGCCGGTTAATTCTGATCTTTTTTGCGTCCCGTAAGCAACAGCAACCACTTCCTCAATACCAACCGTTTCTTCCTGCATTACCAAATTAATTGTAGCTTTCCCGGCCACCGCTATTTCCTGCGTCCTCATCCCCACAAAAGAAAAGACAAGTGTTGCATCTGAAGAAATATTCGGGAGTGAATAGTTCCCGTTGGTATCTGTAATCGTTCCCTGAGTTGTGTTTTTTATGGCTACTGTGACTCCGGGTAAGGGAACCCCGGACGAGTCGGTAACTTTGCCGGTAACTTTGATTTGGCTTTGTTGAGCTTGAATCGGCTGTTCCGAGGCGCTTGTAAGCACGATAATGGCGTTTTCCATGATTTTGTAACTGAATCCGGCCTTTTGGGCCAGGATGTCCAGGATTTGACTGACACTGGCATCGGATACGTCAACATCGACAAGCTGGTCATGGTCGATCATGTCGGCCTTATACAAAAACGAATACTCCGTTTGGTCTTCGATTTCTGCCAAGACAGCTTTTAAAGTCAAATTTTTCAACTTCAGGTTCAGGTTCGAGTTCTGCGAATATCCTGATCCGAAGGAACTCAGGATGCTCACGCAAATCAGCAGAATAGTCAGTTTCATTTTTCTTAAAATTAAAAGCATGCTTTTTTTAACGGTAAAGCCATGCCACCATTCATTTTTTTTCATAAACTTGTATTTGTAATGATTAGACAAAAAAGTAATCGCTGTTTCTTGCAAGGAAGGATTACTTTGCGTTTAAGAATTTATTCGGGCCGGGAGGTTCTCCTCCCGGTTTTTTAGTGCTTCATAGGCATCCGGGTTTTATACAGGATGATTTCATTGTCCTTCTCCGTGTATCCGAAAGAAGCGGTTAACTGCAATGCTTTCAATGTTTTCTCCACAGACACTTTTTTCAGTGATCCGGTGTATCTCAGCTTCTTCAACCCGGGATCTTCGATCCGGATCTTGACACCGTAAAACTTCTCCAGGCGCCGGACAATGACATCCAGGTACTCGTTCTCGAAAATGAGTTTCCCTTTGGTCCACGAAACAGCCT
>CAZANK010000292.1:0-5306 GCA_964486235.1 uncultured Prolixibacteraceae bacterium
CCTGGCAGTTTCAATAGTGACGAGATCCAGTTCGGCAAGGGCCTTACCGTAGAAGTGATCGATGGCCTCCCCGGCGACTTGCCCCACCTGAAGGTCGGTGTAGATTTTTTTTACGGCGGCGATTTTGTCATCCGGATTAAAACTCGCTGCAGCAATCCAGGAAAGGAGCTCTTCTTTTTGTCCGGGAGATGCCAGTTCAAAGGACTTCAGGAGGAGGAATGTTTTCTTGTTGGCGAGAATATCGCCTCCGGTTTTTTTTCCAAAATTGTCCTGATCGGCATAGACGTCCAGCAGGTCGTCCTGGAGTTGAAAGGCCATCCCCAGGTTGATTCCGAAGTCGTACAGATGAGCGGCATCTCCGGCGCGCGCGTTTCCGATCAGCGCCCCGGTCTTCAGGCTGCAGGCGATCAAAACAGCCGTCTTTTGCCTGATCATCTTCAGGTAATCACTGATCGAAACATCCGGCCTGTTCTCATAATCCATATCCAGTTGCTGACCTTCACAAATTTCTACCGCGGTTTCTGCAAACAGGGAGATGATGCCGTGAAGCGCGGGACTTTGGCTTTTCAGCAGGTACAGGTAAGCCAGGTTGGACATGGCGTCGCCCGACAGAATGGCGATATTCTCGTTGAACTGCTTATGGACCGTTGGCTGGTTTCTGCGCACCGTTGCCTTATCCATGATATCATCGTGAAGCAGGGTGAAGTTGTGAAAAAGTTCGATGGCCAGCGCGGCATTCATGGCGGCATCAATGTTTCCGCCAAAAAGATCACAGGCCATCAGCACCATGACCGGGCGAAGCCGTTTCCCCCCCATGTCCAGCGTGTATTGAACAGGCCGGTAAAGGTTGGCCGGATGCCTGTTACCGATTTGACGGGCTTCTTCTTCAAGCCGGTCTGTGACGATTTTTTGCAGTGCTGTCAGCGAATACATGATGATTTGTTATCCTCCGATTTTAAGGTCTTCAAGTTCAATGTCTTCTTCTTCATTGTAAATTGTCAGAAGCGGCTCTTTGAATGCCTTGGTGGTAGTGAGCCGCTCCAGTCCGATCAGCAGGCTGGGGAGCAGGATCAGGTTGGCGGTGATGGCCACGAGCAGGGTCAGCGAAACCAGGACCCCCAGCGCGGCAGTTCCTCCGAATTTGGAAACACTGAAAACGCCAAATCCGAAAAAGAGAACGGCAAAGGTATACAGCATGCTGACTCCGGTTTCGCGCAGCGCCCGTTTTACCGAGCGTTGAATATTCCAGTTGGTGGCGCCAAGCTCCTGGCGGTATTTGCTCAGGAAATGGATGGTATTGTCGACCGAGATTCCGAATGCGATGCTGAAAACCAGGATCGTCGAGGCTTTGATCGGGATGCCGGTAAAACCCATGATTGCGGCGGTGAAGATCAACGGCAAGAGGTTGGGGATCAGCGAGAGGACGACCATGCGCCAGGAGGAAAACATCGTCGCCATGATGGCAGCGATCAGGGACACCGCCAGCAAGACGCTCGATAACAGGTTTTTGACCAGGTATTCCGTGCCTTTGAACGAGGTCACGCTCGATCCCGTGACGGTTACCTGATATTTTTCTTTTGGAAAAACAGAGTCAGTTTTTAGGGTGATCTGATCATAGAGCTGGTCCATGGCTTTGGTGCCGATGTCTTTCACCCGGATACTGATACGGGTGATTTGTTGGGTACTGTCCAAGAAGGAGTGGAGTTGTCCGACACTGGTTTGTGCGTTCTGAAGGGAGTTATTGGCATAGGCCAGGATAAAGTTTTTCTCCTGATTGCTGGGCAGGGTGTAGTATTTTTCCTTTCCGTTGTAAAAAGATTGTTTGGAGAATTTCAGAATGTTCAGAATCGAAACAGGTGGGGACAGATCAGGAAAATGGGACAACTGCTCTTCCAATTTGTCGATGAGCCTGAACGTGTTCATGCTCATGGCCTCTTTTGGTTTTTTGGTGTCGATCATGATTTCCAGCGGCATAACGCCTTCGATATGATCTTCGAAAAATTTCAGATCCTTGTAGATCACATCCCGTTCAGGGATATCATCGACCATGTAACCGGAGCTTTTGAGCCGCGTGGCCCCGTAAATGCCGGCCAGCAGGACGACTGCCGAAAACATGTAAACGATCTTGATGTGGGTGGTCGTCAGCGTGACCAGCTTCTCAATAATCTTATGAATATGCTTGTTTTCCAGGTGTTTAATATGCCTGTGCTTGGGAGGTCTGATAAAGCTGAAAATCGTCGGGATCATGACGATTGCCAGGAGATACAAGGTCATGATGTTCAGGGAGGCAACCACTCCGAATTCCCTCAGGATTTCGCTGTTTGTGATGATGAACGTGGCAAAGCCGCACGCGGTTGTCAGATTGGTCAGGAAAGTGGCGGTGCCGATCCTGATAATCACCCGCTGAAGCGCTTTGATCTTGTTCCGGTGCGCCCGGAATTCGTAATGATACTTGTTCAGCATGTAGATGCTGTTGGGGATCCCGATGACGATCAGCAGGGAAGGTATCATCCCGGTGAGCAGGGAGATTTTAAATCCAAGTAAAGCCATGCTTCCCATTGCCCAGATGACACCTGTCAAGACGATCAGCAAGGGGAAAAGGACCGCTTTGACTGACCGGAAAAACAGGAAAAGGATCAACGCGCATAACCCGATGGCCAGGGCGCTGAACAGAAAAATCTCCGCTTTGATCCGGATGGAGTTGACTACGCGGATGTAAGGCAGGCCCGAATAATGGACGGTCAGTTCCGTTTCCTTTGAAAAAGCGTCGCACCTGTTTTTAATGGCCATGACCATCTTTTCGCGGGCCTTTGACTCCATTTTGTCTTTGCTCACCGTGATGCCAAGGATGTATGCCTGTGCGCGGTCATTGTACAGCAACTGGCGGTAAAACGGCAGCGAGTGCAACGTTTTCGACAGACTGTCCAATTGCTCCTGGTTGCTGATCTGTTCCGGGAAGATGGGTTCCAGTTCAAATCTCCGCCCGTTCGTGTTCTTTTTCAGATTGTAGGTGTTCGATACGGAGATCAGATTTTCGACACCATCAATTTGTCGGAGGTCTTGATGGAGTTCCTGCCACTTCTCAAAGTGCGACAATTTGAAAAAGTCCGGATCAACGACCCCGGCCACAATCAAATTTCCTTCTTCTCCAAAAAGGTTTTTAAAATTCTGATAATCGATGTAGGCAGAATCCTTCTTTGGCAGGAGCTGTGAATACTCGTACGACATCTCTACACGCGTTGCCTGGTAGGCCATAAACAACGTGACTAGACCAAGTATAATAAGTAGAGGAATCCTGTTTCGAAGAATGAACCTGGAGAACCGAACCCACATAAATTTCTGTTTCAAAAAAATTCAGGACGAAAATAATCATTAAATTGAAAATACGAAAGAAAGAGCGATTTAAGAAATGGCTGCCGGTTGGAGTCAGAGCGGCTTCCCGGGAATGCTTACAACTCGCAGGTTGTGGGTTGCAGCTCGCGGCTTTCAGTTGAATCGTGATGGTGTTAGCGGTGCAGGAATTTACAGGCCTGCTTGAAACGTTGTTGAAAGCCTGATCCGGGCGGTTTCGGGGAGAAAAAAGTTTTTTTTGAAAAAGTTTTTTGTTTTCGGAAAAGCTGTTATTTTTGCAACGCTTTTGAAATGCAAGGGCAAATCAATGCCTGGAAAAAATTCCCTAGTAGCTCAGTTGGTTAGAGCGGCGGACTGTTAATCCGTAGGTCGTAGGTTCAAGTCCTACCTGGGGAGCTCCAAAAAAGCTAAAAACGCGCAAACCGCCGGATATCAAACGATGTTCGGCGGTTTTTTATTAGGCAGCCAGGGGCACCCACCACACGGCAAACAGCATGTACTGGAAAAACATCATCAGCGATAGCCGGAACGGGGTTGATCGAAACAGGTTGTTCATCATCTTCGCTTTTTTAGTTAGAATTGTTTTAAATCGGTTTTTATTGTGGCCTTTTCCCTTCAATATCCTTGTGACAATCCGTGCAGGATACGAAATGAATATTATTCGGGCTTTTCGGGTCCGCAAAAGAGGTGTTCATCGCCGTCACATCCTGTCTGCAATTCGATATCGCCGGATGGCAGGAAGCGCAACTGTTGCGGGCATTGTTGCTGTGCGGCTCGTGACATGCGCTGCAACTCAACCCTTCGTGCACCCCGCGCGGGGTGCGGTCGTCCGAGGTCCCGGCCTGGTGATGGGCATCCGGGGCATGGCATTGGATGCAGTTGCGCATGTTTAAATCGTCCGAAACGCTAACAATTCGTTCCTCTTCTTTTAAATTAAGTTTAGGTAATTTGGAAACCGGGAAATGCATCTTTTCATGCCGGTCGTAAAAGCTCAGCGTTGTGCCGGCGCTTTTTTGTTGGTAGAAAAGAGCTTTGGGATCGGCATAATCTGCCTGTTTCAAAGGTGTCCCTTCCTGATGGATCTGATGACAGGCCATGCAGGGAATAGCCGGATTTGATGCCATCGCTGCATCTTTCAATGTCCATGGCCCTTTTATATCCAGGGGTTCAACGATATCGTTGACCGTTCCTTCAAAAAACATCCCGTGGCACCGCAGGCAATCGAAATTGATTTGTTCGGCCGTATTGTGTTTTTCGTTCAGGAACACATGTTCATAGTCGATGGAATGTCCGCCGGATTTCCATTTTGCATATTCCGACGCGTGGCAGCGTTTACAATCGTCAACCACTTCCAGTAACTGCCTTTCATCCATACGTATATGCTCATCATATTTTTTCGTGATATGCCCGACTACCATCATCCCTTTCTCTTTCAAACTATGAATCCCGTTGCTCAAAGCAGTCCTGTGACATTCCTTGCAATGCAGTTCGCGGTGCGAAGATTGCCCCATCGAGTGGACCGATTGCGCGATTTCATGGCACGATGCACAGGTCTTTTCCGGCGAAGCGGTATTCCAGTGCGTATAAAACAAAGCAAACCCAACGGTAATCATTAGTAAAACGATGGGGATGATTCGTAAAATCCTGATTTTATTTCGTTTCATAACTGAAGGTTTATTTGAACCGGTTCCCTTTTTGCCATTCGTTTGCGATGTGCCCGCCAACCCAATAGCCCAAAGCCATGATGGTCAATGCCGGGTTGAAACCCCCGTTGCTGACGTGAAGGCTCCCGTCGGCGACAAACAGGTTGGGGACGGCGTGAACCCTTCCATACCGGTCGGTTACCGACGTTTGGGGGTCGTCCCCCATCCGGCAGGTGCCCGCCTGATGTTGCCCGCCACTCAGGCCTTTCCCTCCGCCAACATCCTGCCAGGTAAATGCTGCCCCTGCTTCCC
>CAZANK010000293.1:0-5299 GCA_964486235.1 uncultured Prolixibacteraceae bacterium
ACTGGGTCAGTTCCTGAACATGAAGACCGGTTTCTTCCTCAACTTCCCGGCGACACCCGTCAACCAGCAATTCACCCATCTCAAGAAAGCCGCCCGGCAACGCCCATTTGCCGGCAAAGGGTTCTTTCCCGCGCCGGATAAGCAGAATTTCATTGGTCCCTTTTTTGAACAGGATGGCATCGACCGTCACTGCCGGCCTCGGATAGGAATAGGAATACATGGTTACTTGATTTAAATACACACTACTCGACAATCCGCTTCATCACCCTCATCTGATGTGTATATTGTTTGGTGTCCACATTAAAAATACCAAACTGGTCCACATTGTCAATGCGGACTTTCCCTGACGCGTGGATGATCTTGTTCTTTTCCCACAGGATCCCCACATGCACAATTTTGCCTTCCTCATCGTCAAAAAACGCCAGGTCCCCGGGCAGGGTCTCCTCAACAAAGCTAAGCGCCGTTCCCAGGAACACCTGATCCCCGGCATCGCGTGGAAGTCTGATCCCCGCCATCTTGTAGATGATTTGCGAAAAACCGGAACAGTCTATTCCAAAAGGTGAACGTCCTCCCCACAGGTAAGGCGCATTGAAATACATCAATGCCTGTTGGATGATAAAGCTTCGCACGGCAGCCGGGTGTCTATACCTGAACTGACCGCTCATCTTATAGACGTCCCGGCCAATGGAAAACTCATGTTTGTAAGGACGCCAGCAAGGCAGGGAACTCCCCGCCACAATCATCATATTCTGATCCGGACCGGCCGGCACCAGGCTCAGAATATCCGTACTCACCGCTAAAGGACGACCCTGAATCTTCCGGTAGTTCCGTTCGCTCAAGGGCGTGATCATGCGCTGGTCGATCCATCCCTGATAGCCATCATATTCCAGCGTGACCTTTCGCCACCCGAAAAACTGTTCATGAATCTCAAAACACTCCCCAAACAAAACCTGGGTGATCATTTCACTCCTCTCCGATGGCTCCCGACGAACAGGAATGATACTAAGTCCGGAAATTCCAAAGTCCATTTACGAATCCTTTGTATTATTTGCCAAAGATATCATTTCGCCGTAAGTTTTAAGCGTTATTGTGGCCAACTTTACCAAGATGTTGCTTATTTTAGAGGCAGATTACAAAAGTTAGCCACGATTGAGATCAGGAACCGGAATCCGGACGCCGGAAGAATCCGGAACCGTTACCGGGTGTTTTCAGGTGATGGCAGTGGCAAGCAAGTTGGCTGAATTGAAAAAATGAACACATGAAGAAGTTACTGACCCGTTTAAAACGCTATTATCATTTCTTTTATATCGCATTGGCTTTTTCGGCTTCGATATTTGTCTTATACCTGGTCATTCCGGGAGAAACGCGCTTTAGGTATGAATTCCAGAAGAATGCGCCCTGGCGGCATGAAACCCTCATTGCCCCGTTTAACTTTGCCATTCTGAAACCTGACGAAAAAGTGAAACAGGAAAGGGACTCCATTCAAAAACAATTCATTCCTTACTATAAAAAAGACACGCTGACCGGGATCCAGCAATCCCGGAACTTCGATCTTAAGCTTAATCAGCTCCGCGAGAAGATATCCCGGCTGGAACCCCGGGTGATTGATGCCATGACCGGTTACCTGACCCAGGTCTACGACTCGGGGATTATCGACCAGTCGCCCGACAAGCACCCGCTGCTGAAAAACAAAAAAGAATTGTTCGTGATCAGCGGAAAAACGGCGCGAAAAATACCCCTTCAGACAATCTTTTCTTTGAAAACGGCGTTCCAGGCGATGAACGACAGCCTGCATCGCATACTGGAAGAAGATATCAACAGGCTGAACCAGCATTTCAACCTTTCCGATTATATCCAGGCGAATCTCAACTATGACCCCGAATTCAACGTGCAGGAAATGGCTCAGTTGGTCAATTCGGTTTCCGTCACGCAGGGAATGGTCCAGGCCGGAGAACGGATCATTTTCAGCGGCGATCTGGTAACGCCCGAAAAGTACCAGGTACTGGAATCATTGAAAAAAAGCATTGAGACCAAACAAGGACAGAATATCGACCGTTATCTGCTTCTGATTGGCAAATTAGTCCTGATCGTATCCTGCATGCTCCTGCTCATTTTGTACCTCGCTTATTTTCGCCCTGAGATTTTCAACCAGAAACGTCATTTGACCTTTATTCTGTTCCTGATTATCCTGATGGTCGTGATTTCAAGGTTCATTGTCACGCACGGCCTTCTGAACATTTACGTGATCCCGATCGCAATCTTACCGATTCTTTTCCGCGTCTTTTTCGACTCCCGTACCGCCATCTACGGACTGATGGTCACCTGTTTACTGATCGGCTATTTTGCGCCGAACAATTACGAGTTTATCTTTCTGAATCTGATTGCCGGCATCATCTCCGTATTTACCCTTTATAAATTGCACCGGCGGTCGCATCTGGTTTTTACCTCATTGTGGGTGCTTTTTACATATTCAGTTCTTTACCTGGCGCTTTCGATGGTGCAGGAAGGAAACATGGAATCGATCAGGTGGCAAAATCTGCAATGGTTCGCCGCCAACGCGTTACTGCTCCTGCTCGTGTACCCGTTGGTCTACATTTTTGAAAAGCTGTTTGGTTTTGTGTCGGATGTCACCCTCATCGAGTTGTCCAACACCAACCAGCCCCTGTTGCGAAAACTGGCGGAAGATGCTCCCGGCACCTTCCAGCACTCGCTGCAGATCGCGAACCTGGCCGAAGCCGTGATCCACCGGATCGGAGGAAATCCTTTTCTGGCTTATGCAGGAGCGCTCTATCATGATATCGGAAAAATGAATCAACCGGTTTATTTTGTTGAAAACCAATCGGACGGAATGAATCCGCACACCGAAATGACGTATAAGGAGAGCGCGAAAGTGATCATCGACCATGTCCATGCCGGCGTAAAACTGGCCCGCCGGCATAAACTGCCGGAGGTGTTGATCAACTTTATTACGACCCATCACGGGACCACAAAAGCAAAATTCTTCTATACCCTTTACAAGAATGAACACCCCAACGAAATGATCGATCCCGTTGAATTCAGCTATCCGGGGCCCCGCCCGTACAACAAGGAAACCTCGGTGGTCATGCTGATCGACGGCATTGAAGCAGCCACACGGTCACTAAAGGAAAAGACGCCCGCAAACATCCGGGAACTGATCAACAGGATGGTCAGCGAAAAACTGGACGAAGGCCAGTTGGATGATGCCGAACTCACGATGCGCGACATTCGGATCCTGAAGGAAACCCTCTTTGAGAAGCTGATGAACGTTTATCATGTCCGCATTGAATACCCGAAAGAAAATAACCCCCAGGGCGCCGGATAGTGTCCCCGCCCTGTGCTCCATGCCCTATGCACTATGCCCTATGCGCTATGCGCTATGCGGTACTCAACAATCCTTTCCCGCGGATTAAACGGAGCCAGTTCATCGAGTCCCATCGCCTCCACCGCTGTCCGGACCAGGACGTCTTCGTCCGCGTGAAAGGACCGGCCCTGTTTCGCCAGGAAATATCTTCCCGCATCGAGCATCGCCTGTAAGGGGATCAGTCCCACGAGCTCTGACCCGGTCACCCGAAGGCCCCGACGGGCAGCACTCCCGGAAACTTCCTCAAAAGCCACATGAACCGGCGTCACGGTCAGGTCGGTCAGGTTCATCGAAACCTGCGCCTTACCATATTCCCCGATATACCATCCGATGGCCCTGACCTTTTTCAAGGTGCCGGGAACACGCACCGGTGTTCCCGATTCACCGCGAACGGCTTTCCCGGTTTGAGGGTCAAGCAACAGTTTGCCGCTTTCCCTCACCTCGGCCGCAATTGCTTTGGCATCATCGCCGGAGGAAGTGTTCAGGTTCACGTTATAGGCGACCAGGAAATTTCGCGCGCCAACGGCCACGGCGCCCGACCTCGCGTGAAACACCGCCGGCCCGTAGTCGGGCTTCCAGTCAGGATGGAGCACCTTCCGGGGAAGTCCTTCATATTCCCCCGCCCGGCAACTTGCCAGACTCCTCCTCGCATCACAGCTTGCAGCGGCTTCATAGCAGTACACGGGTATACCCAGTTCTTCGCCGATCCGTCGGGCCAGCCGGTGCGCGTAAACTACGGTCTCCTCCAGGCTGATATTCGCCACCGGCACGAGCGGACAAACATCGGTGGCCCCAAACCGGGGGTGCTCCCCGTGATGAAACCGCATGTCGATCACCTCCGAAGCTCTTTTCACGCCCCGGAAAGCGGCCTCAACCACCGATTCGGGCGACCCGGCAAAAGTAACGACTGTACGATTGGCTCCCGCTCCTTTGTCAACGTGCAACAGCCTGCCCCCTTCAACGCTTTCAATCGCATCGGTGATCTGTCCAATTACAAAAGCATCCCTCCCTTCGCTGAAGTTCGGAACACATTCTATGATCTGTCCCATCTCATGATCCTCCGTGTAACTGTTCAATTTCATAAAAGAAATAAAGACAAAATTCGAGAATAAAACAAGAAAGATGTCCCCAATCAATATTAAAAATTCACGCCCGGACGTATGAAAATAATTCCCGAAAGGATTTTTTTTCTTTTTTTTGAACATCTTTACGCTGCTTTTTGGACAGACCATGACGAAAGCCGGACAGGCCCAGATAAATTTAAAATTCAGAAACAGAGAACATGCAAAGATCCAGGTTGTCACGCGGATATTTCCTGTTCCGGAATATCCGAATCCTGCTCTTTCTGTTGTTGGCACACGCGCAGGCAAACGCCCAGCAGAGAACGCTGTCGGGAACCGTGACGGATGCGGAAACGGGGAATCCGCTACCGCATGTCAACATTCTCTTTAAGCATACCGCCTTTGGAACCGTTGCAGATTCCACCGGGTTTTACACGATAAAACATCCCGAAAATACCGATACGCTGTGTTTTTCGGCCATTGGCTACCGTCCTGCCGAAAAAATCGTCTCTCCCGGGAGTGACCGCCTCCTTTCCGTCTCGTTAAAACCCGAAACCTTCGACATCAAAGAAATAAAAGTCACCCCCGACGAAGGTCCGGTGCGGCGGCTGCTTCAAAAAGTAAAGGACAACAGGGACCGGAACAACCCGGACAGGCACAAAAAGTATTCCTACCGGAAATACACTACCTGGGAATACCAAATCGACCATGTTGGTGAAAAAATCATTCAGTCGCGGGCCTTCCGCGACCACCAGTCGTTGTTCAAAACCGGCGCCGACAGTTCCAAATACCTGCCGCTCTATTTCTCCGAACAGCTTGTCTTTAATGAAGTGCAGAAAGACCCGTCCAGGCAGCG
>CAZANK010000294.1:0-5275 GCA_964486235.1 uncultured Prolixibacteraceae bacterium
ATGCCATTTCACTCGAAGAATTCTTCTCCGGCAATCACCCTTTGCTTGAGAAAGCCTATTCTCCTATGACCATCCGGTACTTCATGCTGACCGCCCATTACCGGAGTACGCTCGATTTTTCAAACGAAGCGCTTCAGTCGGCCGAAAAAGGACTTAGCCGCCTGCTCAAAACGGCAGAAGGATTAGAAAAATTGCAGCCATCTGATTCATCGACTGTTAATATAAAAAAAGTAACTACCTACTGTTACGAGGCCATGGATGACGACCTGAATACTCCGGTTGCCATCGCCAGCCTGTTTGAGGCCGTCAAAATGGCCAATTTGATAGCAGAAGGCAAAGAAACCATTTCTGCGGACGACCTGGCCGGACTCAAAAATCTCTTTTCGGTTTTTGTATTCGACCTGTTTGGTTTGCGGAAGCCGGAAAAGGAAACGAAAGCCAATTCAGCCGCTTTTGAAGGTGCTGTGGACCTGTTGCTGCAGCTTCGAATGAAAGCCAAGGCCGAAAGAGATTGGATGACTGCAGACCACATCCGTAACGAACTGAACAACCTTGGTTTTGAAATTAAGGACACCAAAGATGGCTTTTCCTGGGAACTGAAGGAATAGCCGGACTGGAAGCGCCACGAGCAGCGAGACAAGAAAATGGTTGTTTGGTAAAGTGGGTTGAAGCCACAAAACCAGGAAAACTGTTGACCCTTTGATCTTAATAATTAAAAAATTAAAAATGGCCGTCACCCGTTTTGGTGTATCCCTGGAAGAAGATTTGCTGAAAGCACTGGATGAATACGTCCAGGAAAACTCATTCGCCAACCGCTCGCAGGCGATTCGTTTTTTGATCGAGAAAAACCTTGTCGAGAAAAAGTGGAAATGTGACCACATTGTAGCCGGGGCCATTATCCTTGTTTACAGTGAGGCCAAGAAAGATATCCACGCCCGCCTTCTGGATATCCTGGCCGGTTCGAGGGAGCTGGTCCTTTCTTCCCAAATTTTCTATATCGATGTCCATTGTTTGGAAATTGTCGCCGTTAAAGGCCCCTCTTTTCAGCTAACCTACCTCGCAGACCAGCTTATTGCCATTAAAGGGGTCCGGCATGGAAAGCTGATTATGAGCAAAGTCGATTAACCTTGTTTTTTTGCAGAACCGCTTCACAGTTTGATCCTTTTGCTTACGGTGATTTCCGTAAAGTTGGTTCCATTCAGCACTTTGATCGAACTCATCCGCATATTGGTATTTTGCTGGTATCGTACAAAAGTGATGCCCAGGTAGAAAGCATGAAAATGATAACCGGTCGATAAGCGGACCATCCCGCTCCTGTTCAGCCTGAATTGTGTCTGCTCCTCATGATCATGAACAGACCAGATATTGCCCTGCATGCCGAGACTCAAACGGTACGAGGCCGTTGTGATCCAGTTTTTTACGGGTACCCAGGAATAGGCGTATTCCAGGTTGCCATTGAAGGAATAGCATTCAAAAGCATCAAGTTCCCTCCAATCCATAAAATACTGATTGCTTATTCCACGTGGAACAAAAGCAGAATCTGCGCGAACCGTCAACAGGTACACCCCCGCACCCAGAATGGCCGAGCCGGCGCTCTTTTTCTGACGGTCGTTTTGCTTGAATGCCGCTTTGTACGAAAACCGCCGGTTATTCAGCACATAATTCAGGTTTACGCCAAAATTCCTTGTCCTTAAATCCCTTCGCCGGTAATACTCATCGGTCGTAATCGGCGTACCGGGCTTTTTTTCTTCCGGATGCAGATAGTATCCACGGGTTTTTAAAGCCATGAAATCCAGGGTAAATTTTTGCGCATAAAGATAGCTTTGCAACCCCATGGTGGTGGTCTTTCCGAAACGGTGATCATCATCCGAAAGCCCGGCGATCCTGGTTCCCACATTCAGTCCAAACCACTTATAATTCACCCCGGCACCCAAATCAAAATAATCGTTAGGCCGGTACTTTAAGTCCAGGTCGCCGGCGACATCAACAAAGTGGACGAAGTTGTTGCGGTTAGCCGAATAAACCCGGAGAATCAGATCATGATAATAGCTTTCGATATAGGTGGTATCCAAATCAACGGGAACAAGACACCTCTGAGAAAAGGTTTGCTCGCTGACCAAAAGGACTATGCCAAGTAAAAAAAGTCTTTTCATGAACAAAAATTTCCGCCTGGATAACGCATCCGATACCAATCTTTGTAAAAACAAAAACAGTTTTTACAAAATTTCGTAATTTTGAACCAATTATTTTTAGCGAAAGTAAAATAAACTTTTTAAACTGAAACATTGAGTGGGGGAATTGTCATCAAATCCACAGGCAGTTGGTTCTCTGTCAAGACAGGGTCCGGCATGACAGTGGACTGTAAATTAAAAGGGAACTTTCGCATCCGGGATTTGAAAAGCACAAACCCGGTGGCGGTCGGGGATCATGTGGAAATCAGCCTGCTTGAACAGGAAGGAGACAATCCCTCGAGTCCTGTCGGGTTGATCACCGACATTGTAGACCGGAAGAACTACATCATCCGCAAGTCGCCTAACCTTTCCAAACAATACCAGATCATCGCGTCCAACATTGACCAGGCTTTTCTGATCGCGACCATCAATTATCCGGTGACAACGACAACTTTTATTGACAGGTTCCTGGCATCGGCAGAGGCTTACCGGATTCCCTGCTCACTGATATTCAATAAAATTGACCGTTACAATCCGGGACAAATGGGCCAGATGCAAAAGCTTATGGAAATTTACCGTAAGATTGGGTATCGCTGTCTGGAAACGTCTGCCCGGAAAAACCATGGGATCAACGAAGTAAAAGAACTCATGAAAGGAAAGATAAGTGTTTTTTCAGGTCATTCCGGTGTGGGAAAATCGACACTCATCAATAACGTTGAACCCCGGTTAAACCTTAAAACCCGTGAAATCTCGGATTATCACGAAATGGGAAAACATACAACCACTTTTTCCGAAATGTTCGAATTAAGTTTTGGGGGGTTTATTATTGACACGCCAGGTATAAAAGGGTTCGGTATGCTGGAAATGGAAAAAGAAGAGATCGGTCATTATTTCCCTGAAATTTTCCAGAGACTGAAAAAATGTCAGTACTCGAATTGCACCCATACCCACGAACCCGGCTGCGAAGTGAAACGGGCTGTCGCCGAAAAAGAGATCGCCGAAAGCCGATACCTCTCCTACCTGGGATTGCTTGAACCCGATAAGCGATACCGGAGCTAGATGCCGAAAAAAACGGACATGGTTTTTCGCTGGCTACGACACTCTTTAAAATCTGTTTATCAACGACTTAAATTAAAGAACTCGAAGATTTTAGCCGCTCTAGAATCGCCTATTTGGGATGCGACTGTATGATAGGACTGCTTTTTTAGATTCTCAAGGCTTTTAAATTCCCTCAAAAGGTGCAAAATGGTCTTCTCTCCTATTCCCGGAATCTCTTCCAGTTGTGACCTGATGAAATTCGAAGATCGCTTCTTCCTGTGAAACGTGATTCCAAACCGGTGCGCCTCATCGCGGGCCTGTTGAATAATTTTTAAGGTCTCTGAATTTTTATCCAGGTACAGGGGTACCGGATCGTCGGGGAAGAAGAGCTCTTCAAGTTTCTTCGCAATACCCACCAGGGCAATCCTTCCCCTGAGATGAAGTTTTTCAAGTGCATGAAGCGCCATTCCCAACTGCCCTTTTCCGCCGTCAATAATAATCAACTGCGGTAAAGCGTGTCCTTCCGCGAGCTGCCTTTTATAGCGGCGGTACACGATCTCTTCCATCGAAGCGAAATCATTTGGTCCTTCGACCGTTTTCACGTGAAAGTGCCGGTACTCGCTTTTCGCTGGTTTTGCATTCTTAAACACGACGCAGGCGGCAACCGGGTCCGTGCCCTGCAAATTGGAATTATCGAAGCACTCAATCTGAACAGGAAGCTCTTTCAATTGAAGGTCCTTCTTAATCGTCTCCAAGACACGGGCCGTATTCTGCGGTGCTTTTGAAAGCACCGCCTGCTTTTCCTTCTCCATCCGGCAATATTTTGCATTTCTGATCGATAACTCCAGAAGCTTTTTCTTATCACCCCTTTCGGGCACCCTGAACGTGACCTGTTCCAGTGAAATCCCCGGATCGAACGGCACCAGCAACTCCCGGGCATTGGAGAATATCTTCTGACGAATATCTACAATGGCGTACGCCAGCAACTCCTGCGGGTCTTCGTCCAACACCTTTCTGATTTCCGTCGTATACATTTGCACGATGGCTCCGTTGATCACCTTTAGATAATTGACAAACGCCGCTTTTTCCACCACCTCCATGCCAAAGACATCGACGTCGGTGATCGTTGCACTGACCACGGTCGATTTGCTTCTGAACCTTTCAAGAACTTCGACCTTCCCTTTGATCTGTGCGGCCTCCTCAAAACGGTATTCATCGGCACGGGCGTTCATGATTTCACGGAGATACCGGATAACACCTGTAATATTTCCTTTCAGAATGTCCCTGATCTGGCTCACGGCCTCATTATAATCGTCCTCGCTCTGCAGTCCTTCACAGGGACCCCTGCAGTTTCCGATATGATATTCAAGACACACCCTGAATTTTCCCGCCTTGACATTTTCGTCGGAGAGGTTGTATTTACAGGTACGTAGTTTATAAAGACGTTTAAACAAGTCAAGCAGCGTCCGCACGGCAAACCCGGATGTATAGGGACCAAAATAGGCGGAACCGTCGCGAATCACGTTCCGGGTTTGAAAAACCCGCGGAAACCGTTCATTCCTGACTACGATCCAGGGATACGTCTTGTCATCTTTTAGCCGGATATTATACCTTGGTTGGTACTTCTTGATCAGGTTGTTCTCAAGCAACAGCGCATCCTGTTCCGTTTCCACCACCATGTGCCTGATTGCGGCAATATGACGGACCAGCATAGCCGTCTTCCGGCTGTCATGTTTCTTTAAAAAATAGGAAGAAACCCTTTTCTTTAAATTCTTGGCCTTGCCGACATAAATGATCTTTCCGGTATCGTCAAAATACTGGTAAATACCAGGTAATTCCGGTAAAACCAAAATCTGCTTTTTTAAGATATCCGCCCGGTTACTGTCACTGATCATAGAAACACACGTATCAACATTCAAAACTTAAAAAGTCGCAGGTTCTAAGGCCACAAACGTAAGAACCCTTTACATCCATCACCCGCTAACCCTGTCACCAATTTTTGTTTTCCGCTCTCCGCCATCCTCCATGCCCTGCGCGAATACAACCCGCTAACCATTTCCTTCTTC
>CAZANK010000295.1:0-5246 GCA_964486235.1 uncultured Prolixibacteraceae bacterium
GGGAAAAGCAGGTTCAATGAAGACGAAGCATGGAACCATTTCCTACAAAAACGGGAAAGACCCTCTGTGACACGGCCGGCACGTGTGATCCGTTTTTACGGACTCCGGATGGCGGCAGCCTGCTTTCTCGCTGTTTCTTTCCTCTTTGCTGCTTATTACGTGCTGGCGCCTGCCGGCAGTCCTTTGATTTCATCCACGTACAAGACCGCAAGCCAGGTGCGCGGGGAAGTTCTTTCGGACGGGTCGGTCATCACGATGAACAAGCATACCAGGCTCGTCTTCTCAAGCCGGCTTTTTCGGAAGGAAAGGATCGTGGAAATGAACGAAGGGGAGGCTTTCTTCGAGGTGAAGCCGGATAAGGACAAGCCTTTCATCGTTCACTCGGGCGAGGTGACCATCACGGTGGTGGGTACTTCGTTTCATGTGAAAAAGAAGGCGGGGCAGACAGAAGTCATTGTCGAAAGCGGGCTGGTAAAAGTCAAGGCCCCTGACCGGGAAGCGGCACTGAAACCGCGGGAAAAGGTATTGGTTGATGTTGCCGCGGGACAGTTTAAAGAGGAAAAGGTGACGGACAGGCTGCATAATTATTACCTGACCGACCGGCTGGAGATGGAGCATACGCCTTTGTGGCGGGTGGCAGAGGTGCTTGAAGAAGCATATCACGTCGAAATCCGGATCATTGGCGATGAGACAAGGAATCTGCGGTTAACCGCCACGTTTAAAATGGGACCGTTGGACGATATCCTTGAAGTGATTGGTGAAACTTTTGGCATTTCCGTATCGAGGGAAGGAAATCGTATTCGCATAAAATAGCGTCATGAATATCTCAGAAAAATCAAGACTGACCGCGGCGTTACTTTGTATCGGCATCCTGTGTACATTGCCCGCGGCGTCACAATATCATCTTGACCAGCAGATTGCCTTTGCAGAAGTCACTGCGCAGCCGCTTGGCGATGTCCTTCAGGAAGTGGGCGAGAAAAATGGTTTTTACTTTTCGTATAACAGTCGCTCGGTCGCGGGCGACAGCCTGGTTTCGTTCAACGGGTTCAGGGGCACGTTGATGGAGTTCCTTGAAAAAACGCTGGGCCCGGATTATGAATTCAAGGAGACCCCCGACTACGTGATCGTCCGTTATGCGCCGCGCATGCTGGAGGTCCTTGTGGAGACCGAAAAAGAGTCAGGGCGGTCATTCATCTTAAAAGGCTATGTTCTTGACTCGATCGGGGGACAGGGAATCGGAGAGGCGAGCGTGTACGACCGGAAAGCGCTGGTGTCGACGCTTTCAGACAAAGACGGGTTCTTTAAGCTGGTGATCAAACGGCCCGGCGAGTCTGTCTGGCTCACCGTGAACAAGGAGAATTATAGGGAAATGACCATGGTCGTGTTGCTTCCCGTTGAAGTGAAACGGCGGGCACGGGAAGGAAAGTATGGGTATTATCCGGACCAGGAAGGCTCAAATAGGTTGGAAAGAACCGGGATTGGCCGTTTTTTGATCGGTTCGCGACAACGCATCCAGCGCCTTAACCTGGGCGGCTTTTTTGCTTACAGTCCATGCCAGGTCTCGTTAATCCCGGGCCTGAGCACACATGGCATGTTCAGCAGCCAGGTCGTTAACCGCGGATCCATGAACCTGGTCGGAGGGTATACGGCCGGTGTCGACGGACTGGAGATGGGCGGGGTATTTAATATTAACCAAAAGGATGTCCGGTTTCTCCAGATGGCGGGAGTCTTTAACCTGGTAGGGGGTGATGCCGAGGGGGTACAGATGGCGGGCGTATCCAACACGGTATTGGACGATGTTTCAGGGGTTCAGGCGGGAGGAGTCAGCAACTGGGCGGGTAATGTGAAAGGCACTCAGCTTGCAGGAGTGGTCAACGTGGCAAAGAAAGCGGAGGGATTGCAGGTGGCGGGCGTTTTAAATGCCGCTGTGGAATCACGGGGTATGCAGATTGCCGGGGTGCTGAACGGCTCGTCGGGCGAAACAGGGCCCCAGATCGCGGGCGTCGTGAATATCGGCGGAAAAGTAAAGGGCATTCAGCTTGCCGGACTGATCAACGTGGCCGACAGCAGTGACTATCCGATCGGGCTGATCAATCTCATTAAAAACGGAAGGAAGAGCTTTTCGCTGGGAACCGACGAATCGGGACTGGCGGCGCTGACTTTCCGTTCGGGAGGCAGAGTGCTGTATGGTGTGCTGGGTGCCGGTTACGGTTTTCAGGATCACGAACTTCCTTATGCGCTGGACGCGGGGATCGGCGCCCATCTCGCTGACGGTAGAACCTTTTCCCTTGACGCGGAAGTGATAAACCGGAACAGCACCGATTTTGGCGGATACGGACAATACCGGGTTTCCTTCCGGTTGTTGCCGGAGCTACGCCTGGGAACCCACTTCAGTCTTTACGCGGGACCGTCGGTCAGCTACACTTATCCCGATAAGAAGAACGCGGGCATCGACAAAACCCCCGGCTGGGTGCTCTACGAAAACGAATCAAATGGCCGCGCCCTTCATATTGGCTTCTCCGGCGGATTGATGTACCGGTGGTGAATTAACCGGATCCAACCTGCTGAAAGGTTGAGCGCAGTAACCACTGCGAGCCGGTGCAGTCGTTATTGCAGTTCCACAACTGCGCTTATGGGCAGATGGTCGGAAAGCTGAATGTTACTGTGGGAGACAGCGGCCTGCCCTCTCCATTTGTCCTTTGGATAGCAGAAAATATAATCGATCGTGTTGCGGGGTGCTTTGGCCGGCACCGTCGGTTCCAGGTTGGAAATAGTCTTCCAGGCGCTCATTCCTTCACTGATCTCTTTCGAATCGGGCCAGGCGTTGAAATCACCGGCCACGATGACCGGGTATGCCTGGGCCTGCAACACCTCGTTCAGTTTTTCAACCTGCACCTGGCGCTCCTCGGTGTTGGTATAGTCCAGATGGGTACTCGCAAAGCGGATGTCCTGGCCGGAAGGAAGCCGGATTTCAGTAATCAAAACTGCCCGCTGTTCTTTTGTCCCGGCGGGACTCGGCAACGGTTCTGTTTTCACCGACAAATAGGGAAATCCTGAAAGCACGGCGATGCCATATTCCCCTCCCTTGTAGTAAATCGTCCTTCCAAAGACCGGGAACATTCCCAGAGCAGCCCCCAGTTTTGTTGTAAAATCGATCCCTGTATTGCGGGTTGTCTTGTAATCCAGTTCCTGCAAGGCAATGATATCGGGTTGATACTGCCGGATCAGACTTGCAAAGGGACCGACCGAATACCCGGTTAGTTCGCCCGACCGGCAAACATTGAAACTCATTATTTTCAAACGGAAAGGAGCTGTTTGTGCATCGCTGTTGTTGAACGCAAGCAGGAAGCAGGACAAAAAGAGCAGGATTGTTTTATACCCGCCCGACCAGTTGTTATTCCTCATTCGCTGTGTTTTTTCCGGACTTTGATACCGGCATTTTTTTCCCATTTTTCTGGGTCCGGCTTTAACTATTTTTTTGTACAAAACTCTGTGAAACGCTGTGGCGCGCATCATCCTGCCTTACCACAGAGCCCCACAGGGTTTGTGCATAAGCGCTTTTTTCCAGGCGGTTACGAAAGCTTAATTTCCGTCATTTGTGGCGCCATTTTCCCATCCGGGATTCTGGACCAGTTGCGGGTTTTGATTCAGCGCGCCAACCGGGATGGGGTAGAAGTACTGCTTCGTCCCCCAAACTTTTTTGGAGTCGTTATTCGTGTACCAGGCCAGGTAGTAACCGGTACCGTTGCCGGCCGGGTGTACCTGAATAATTTCCGCCGCCGGGTCGGTACTGACCTTCACTTTGTATACGCCGGCGTTATTCGAAAGCGCTTCTGCGGCTGCTTTCCCGGCATCGTCGGTGTAGTAGATCACGTCGTGGGTTCCGTTGTGATCCACATCGAGCGGCAGGTTAATGCCCGGAATGTACATACCGGTCCAGCTCTTTTTAAACAGATCGCCAGCTTTCCAGCGCCGCAGGTCATCGAACCGGAATCCTTCAAACACCAGTTCCACGGCCCGTTCACGGCGGATTTCCAGGATCGCCGGGTCATTAATGCCGGGGTAGTAGGTGTCTTTCAGATACGGATCAACCACAGTCGGTTTGGCATTGAGTCCGCCGGTAATGCCGGCACGCTGGCGCAGTTTGCCGATGGTAGCGGCCCAGTCGGCGTCGGTAAGCGTACCCTGCTCCGCTTTTGCTTCCGCGTAGTTGAGCAGCACTTCTCCAAAGCGGGCCAATTGGATGGCATGGGTGCTTTCGGTTTGGCTGTCGCCAATGGTGGCATCCACGCAAAGCTTAATGGGCTGATATCCCAGGCGGGCATAACCGCTGTACACGGGTAGGGCGATCGTTCCTTCGCGGGTATAACCCGGATAACGGAGCGTGGCGTTCAGCCGGTTGTCGCGGTTCTGAAATTCTTCATAGAAATCTTCGAATTCCCATCCTGCACGGTTGGTATAGGGTGTCCCGTCTTTCTGCAGGTAGGTGCAGATAAACGGGCGGATCAGGTTCAGTCCCGTTCCGTAGGTTTCGGACGTCCACCGCCAGTTGGCATTGTGCTTGACGCCGAGGGCGGCGCTCGAGGCAATGCTTAAAGAGGTATGACTTAAATGATAATTCGGTATTGATGGAGGCCCTGACGTTCCATATCTTCATAAAGACCTCCTGGACCACCTCTTCTGCTTCTTCGTTCGACTTCAGATATCCTTTGGCAAAAACAAAAATCCGTTTGGCATACTCCCCGAATAAATTCCGGAATGCCTCCTGATCGCCTCTGGTGAGTTCAACCACCCACTTTTTTTCTTTTGCCGCTACAACCATCTTTTTGAAAATACAGGTGTAAACATACAAAAATATCGGTCTGATGGAAAAATGACTGTGCAATTTCCTTTTTTTGTTTTGAATCAGGCCACTTTTAGGATTAAATTTTTCAAATTTGCGGGAATACGAAACCCAATTGGCTATGAATAACAGGAAAACCCTCGCGATGTTGATGATCGCTTTATGTCTGTCGGTTTCCGGCTTCCGTAATTACGGTTCGGTTGCAGGCAGGGAGCGTCCTAAAATCGTGAATATCATCAATTTCATCCGGCTGCTCGAACCCAGGGATGCCGAAGTGGCCGAAACCGTGCTTTACGGGACCGTTGTGAAGCAGGAGGAGATCATGAAAAAATACAACCTGCGCGGCACATTCCTGTTGCAGTATGACGCGATGCTTGACGCGCGTTACCAGAAACTGTTGAAA
>CAZANK010000296.1:0-5239 GCA_964486235.1 uncultured Prolixibacteraceae bacterium
TTCATTTCACCTGTACCATACCAGGTATCCGTAATGATGCCGGCGCTGGGATCGGTTATCGAGAGCCGGTTCCCGTTACGATCGTAAGTCATTGAAGTTGTCACCCCGTCTGAAGTTGAGGTTGATTTCAGCAATCCGTCGGGATAATAAGCATAACGAATACTCCCACCCGGGTCTGTCCTCCTGGCGATTAGCCCGGCCGAATTGATGGTCGAAGTGTAAGTTCTCCCATTCACTGTCCGGGTTATAACCGAATCGGAATAGGAAAAAGTGGTCGTGGCCCCGTAATTCGGATCTTGTGAAGTGATGCGGCCGTAATCGTCATACCCAATCAAATTCCATTTGGAAGGAGTCCCTGTCGTTGGTCCTGAAATCCGGTATAACTGTCCTTTCGTGTTATATTGCTGATCCACCTTCACCATAGCTCCGCTGAAACTTTTCGTCTCTTTTCGGATCTCCCGGCACAACTTGTCATACCACGTTTTTACCTGGGAATGGTCACTCCCGGTCTCACTGATATAATAACGTGCATTGGTTGGTCCGCCACTCACGTTGAAACTCCGCGAGTAAACGGTGCCTGGGCCTACTTCGCGTGACACGATATCCAGTTGATCAGCACTGGTGTAGTGATACGTGGTCAGGTTACCGAACGGGTCGGTTTGGGTACTAAGCAGTCCTGTAGCCGGAGCATAGGTATAGCTGTTCACTCTGCCAACCGGGTCAGTTACACTCAGCAGGTTAACGCCATTGCTGTCGTAGGTGTAAACGTTCGTCCGGGTGCTTAACCCGGTTGTTGACCGGTGTTCTTTCCACAGGTTCCCGTAGGCATCATACTCCCGGTCCAATGTCCAGGCGCTTGCATCGCCGGGATTGTACTGGTCAATGTCCGGTGAATTGTTGGTGGAAAAATAAGAGCGGTTCGTGATAAATGTTCGCGTGTTTCCTCCTCCCATCGAAGTTTCGGTAATGGTGGTCGGCCTTCCGATCAGCCAATCTGCTGTCCGCTCATCATTATAAAGGAATTCGGTAGTCCGGGCCGGCCCGTTGGAAAAGTTCCTGGTAACCGATCCTAGGTTCCCGTCGGCGAAATAATCCCGGTACGTATAGATGAGTAACTTGGTCAACTCGTCAATTTCGACAGAAGAAGCGATATAGGGGAAAAAACGCTTATCCCCAAAATCCAATTCATCCCAACTGCTTCCGATATTCGACAAAACTGTGCTTTCGCCGTGCATCGTTATTACGGATGAGAGTTGAGAATAGTAATATGTTTCGTCAATTTCAACGGTTTTTACTTTCATTATGCCGGTGGCGTTGTTTGTTTCGGTTGTTTGGGAAAAACCAAGAAAACCTTTGCCCTGCAGATGTATCTTTGCTCTTTTATAGGTGTAATTAAAGGTGGTAAGCCCGCCTGTGCCGTTGTCGCGCGACACCGCCGAAACCAACTGGAATGCCTTTGTATAGTTTGCCAACGGGTAATCCGGTCTAATCCCCGATTTGTAAACAGAGAGATTTGACGACGGAAGGTAGGTCAGGGAGTTTTTCGTTCCCAGCCCGTCAATGGTGACCTGTAACAGATTGTCCGGTGTTCCGGAAGCAAACGAAAAACATCTTTGAGTTCCTGGTTTACTGTAGAAAAAAGCCTCCCTGCCATCGCCGTTATAATCCCCAAAGTAGAAGAACAGCGGATTTAGCCCCAAATCGAAATTTACCGGCGAGGTGTATTCCTGAAGGCTGTACTCGTAACCATTTACTTTATTGGTCGCAACATAAATTTTATTGGGAGTGCCGGAAGCGCCTTTCCCCCAGAAAATCACATCCATTTTACCGTCATCATTGATATCACAGCAGTTCCATTGATTGTTGATACCTGCCAAACTGAAAGTCGGTAAGCCGGATATAGGTTGTTGTTTAAAACCGTATTGGGTATAGATGACAAGAGCCCACTCAGGAATTTCAGGCCCTGTGGTCTTTAATACATCAGTTGTTCCGTCCCCGTTAAAGTCACCATAACGCAACGAGTAGGTATTTTTTAGTTTATCCCCGGAATCGGTCACCATAAGCTTATTATCAGGAGCTTTAAATTCATGTAAAGTATATCCGAGGGAATCTAATGTTAATATATCAGAACACCCGTCTCCGTCAAAATCATCGATTCGGAAATGGCTGCTGCCAACCCAAAATGGAGGTATAGATCCAGTTCCGCGCATTAAACCCTCATGGATGAAATCGCCTGCATAAGAATACAGCTTATAGTCAGCGCTTCTACCTGTTTCGTAGGCCATAATTTCAAGCTTACCGTCCCCGTTATAATCCACAATATAATAATTGGGAAACTCAGGATCAACACTCCAGTAACTGACGTAAGGAGTGTCAAAACCTGTTCCGGTTGACTGGAAATAATAGTAATCGTAAGTTACGTCAAACATGATCTGCATCATGTCAGACAATCCGTCCCCGTTGAAATCGACAACAACAAATTGAGCAAAGTCATCTTCAACCCGGCCTTCCCATCCAAAGTACAAATTACCGTTTTGGTCAGCCAGGTACACTTTCCATTTTTTGTTTAAAGCGGGATCTTCCGGCAGCGGGACAGTTAAGATGTCCGTTCTTCCGTCACCATTAAAATCACCTTGAAAGATCTGCTCTGCCACAGAAGCCGAATACGGGATGGTCGTACTCAGTTGGTCTGTTTGCCTGGTGTAGGTAATCACCTCCGGGTTCAGCGGTTGGTTCTGGCTACTGTATTCAGTAATTTTTTGTAAAAGCGGATAATTGCTGTTTACACAATAGTCCAAAAGGTATTTCTTAAAGCTCTGGCCATTATTTGAAATTCTGACTTCGGTGAGCAGGATATCACGGATGAATTCTACCCCGCCATACGTATAGGGACTCACATTGCTCCGGTTTTTGTAATAGAAATCGATCCTGGAGAAAGGTGCTTTCGACTAGGGCGTGTTCCCGGTATATTCAATGGTCTCAACAGGGTGCTCATCGTCGGTGGTAACATATTTAAAAGTGATATAGTTTCCGTAACGGTCGCTGATCTTGTTGACTTTCCAGAAAAGGACAGAGTATCCATCCCTGTACACCCTGGAGTCAACACTGTTCCCGTATTCATAAATAAGCCCTGATTGGGTATAAACGATGAAGTACAGCGGACCCTGGCCTGCGGAACCGTAAGCTACGATTTTAGAGAATATTTCCACTTCTGTCCTGTACTGGCTGTTGGGTAAACCATATTCTCCCGATGTTGCTAGCAACCGGTTCCCATCCAGTGCATACCTGTCTGACAGAGTCCCGTCAATGGGGTTTGCCTGGCCGTCGTTATAGATATTCCGGTTAACCCTGCTGATCACGGAAAGCCCGCCAATGCTCCAACCTGTTCCAACAATGCCGGCCGTAAAACTGCCTGTATAATTCAGGGATAAATCAGGTTGTACGCCGTTTATCCCTTTAGGAAGATCAAGCGGTATGTTACAGGAGGGAGTTCCTGAGATGCTGAGATTCACGGGAGTCTTATCCACAGGAAGGCCGGTGTTGATCGAATAGCCGGCCGGATTAATGGCCGGAGAATAGACAATATCCCCGGAGATGGGATCTTCAAGAATCCCGGAGGTCAGTGCTCCTTTAGCAGGTGTAGAGGAATAGTCCGGGGTAAAGGCGATACTGCCCGGGGGTTGGCGTAGTTTTATCTCCGGGGCCGGATTATCCGGGATTGCGTCGGTTGTGCGGGCATGTTCTTCAGGTTGACTGGTCATGCTGCGTAAAGCGGCTGGGCTGCGTGTTTCCCGGTTCCCGCTAAGATCGTAGGTAAATTCGATATTCGTCTGGGCCGGACAGGTTAAGTTTATCAGCAAGCCTGCTCCCAGCAGGGTGATCGCTGCAAAAAATGACTTCATAAACTGATTTTTTAAGATTTCTGTTGCTTCTGAAACGCGATGAATGAAAGGTTCAAAACGACAAAAAGTAAAAATATTTTCATAGCTTTAACATCTTATTCGGGGCAAAAACTCCGGGTTAATTAATTGTTGATTTTCGGCTGCGTTCTGTTTTGGAGAGCGGGACGCAGCTTTTTTTGTTTTTCGCGAATAAAGATTGCTCAGGAACGGGCAATCAGTAAAGAGTTTTTAGAAGTATCCATATATAAATCCGGTGAGACAGTAAAATGTGATCCATCTAGACGATGTTTTACAGCATGAAGTCTTATGTTTTTCAGCATGTGCTTTGAAATGACAAACAGTATTCCGGATAGAGATTACAGGAGCTTCCTGTGATTACCCTCCATATTCCTTTGTAAGGAGCGTGAGAAATAACCGAGGTAACAGTAATCTGTTAACTTTGCGCTCCTCATGCCGTCAGAAAAGGACAAAGGTAATGTCAAAGATCATTCAATTTCTGGATACTCATTTTGGCGCATTTCTGATCGCGGGATTGGTCATGGGACTGATTAATCCTGCTCTTAGCGGCAGGTTGATGCCACTGCTTGAACCGGGCTTAGGTCTTTACGGCAACAGGCGCCCAACGTGAAACCATTGTCAATGATCCGGTGAAAATCATCTGGCAAACGGGTTTCCTGCTCCTGGTATTAATTCTGCTGCATGTGATCGAATCTGATGAATCCCGCTTCCCCGAAAATTTGCCCTTTTGCGAAGAATTTTGTGTTTGCGCAAGTCAGCCGGGTTTTCTACTTTTGCAATGTTTCGGTGGCTGATTATCTTTTTCGATAATGCCTTAATAGGGAATCCGGTGGAAAGCCGGAGCAGTCCCCGCTGCTGTAAACCCGCAAACTTCTTCGGAACTTGCGCCACTGTGAGGCTCAGGCCTTATGGGAAGGCCCGGAGTTGGGTGAGCCAGAAGACCTGCCGGAACCGTTTTGTTGTTTTAACCTGATCTTCGGGGCAAAAGATCGTTGGAGCGGAAAATCCCTTCCATCTGTTTTCCCCGGGACGAATGCCGGAATCGATGATCAAGAAAGTGACTGTTGCAGGATTATGTTTGATGGTGCTGGTCTTCCAGGCGTGGGCGCAATACCCGGCGCGAATCATTTCACTGGCTCCTTCGGTTACCAAAAGCCTGTATTGGCTGGATGCGGGAGACCTGCTGGCCGGTTGTACCAGCTTTTGTATCCTTCAGCATCCCGGTGACGCCTAACTGGTGGCTACCGCCGTACAGGTGAATCTTGAAAAGGTAGTCATTCTGAACCCAGACCTGGTGATCGCGACACCGTTAACCAACC
>CAZANK010000297.1:0-5163 GCA_964486235.1 uncultured Prolixibacteraceae bacterium
CTTTCTGAGCAGCCTTTTATCGCTCACCTGATAGATCAAAGTTACAACACCGGATGCATATAAGTCAATAGTCTTCGCAATTTTTATATGAACGTTGTATTCACTAAATTTATCAACAATTGTTAATAACTCCGGAAACGTTCGCTGTAAGGGCGGTATGAGCTTTTTCCCCCTGGTTTTCGGGCACGTTATGAGCAACTTCTTAATCGTTCTTGCCGGCCTGCTTCCGGTACCATTCAAGCGGGTAGGAGGAAGGACGCTCGATGGGCAGTCCGTACAGGCGGTCCATCACCAGGGAGGCCAGCACACCTAATGAGCGGGATACCCCGAATAAGACCGTGTAAAACGTGTGTTCCTTTAAGCCATAGTGGTTTAATAACGCACCGGAGTACGCATCGACATTGGGCCACGGATTCTGAATTTTGCCGGTGGCTTCCAGGATCGGGGGGACAACCTTACTGAGTGTGTTTACAATGGCGACGAGTTTGTCCCCTTTAATATATTTCTCGGCAAACTCCTGCTGTGCCGTAAAGCGTGGGTCCGTTTGCCGCAAAACGGCGTGTCCGTATCCGGGGATCACCCGCCCATCGGCCAGTGTCTTTTTGACGTATTCGATAATTTGTTCTTCGGTTGGCGTGTCCGTGTCCATTTCCTGAACCATATCGGTAATCCAGTTAATCACTTCCTGATTGGCATACCCGTGCAGGGGCCCGGCCAGTCCCAGCATTCCGGCCGCATAGGCATAATACGGGTTGCTGAGCGCCGACCCGACCAAATGCGTGGCGTGTGCCGACACGTTGCCTCCTTCATGGTCGGCATGGATGACCATATACAAACGAAGCAGCCGCTTGACCTCTTCGCTGTCGTGGCCCATCATGTGCGCCAGGTTCCCGGCCCAGTCCAGACGCGGATCGGGTTCAATGTGCTCGTCATGATGAAAGAGGCGCCGGTAAATGTAAGCGGCGATGCGGGGAAGACGTGCGATCAGGTTCATGACATCCTCGTAAGTCGTGTCCCAGTAATATTTTTTATGAACCCCCGCACGATAAGCTTTTTGAAAAATGGAATCGGTGGCCATGCTCAGAATGGCCGCGCTAAACTGAGTCATTGGCCGGGCAATGTGGGGAATTGCATCAATCACGTCAAATACATGCTGGGGGACGTACGCCCGGGTAGCCCAATCCTTGCTGATGTTGAGCACGTCATCCCGGTCGGGGATTTCGCCGATCAGCATCAGATAGAACAATCCTTCGGGAAGAGGTTCTCCGTCCTGGTTCAGCCGGGGCAGCTTTTCCCGAAGTTCAGGAATGGAATGACCGCGAAAACGGATCCCGGTCTGCGGATCCAGTTTTGATGTATCCGTAATTAAACTGGGTACACCTTTCATGCCGGTCATCACCTGGCCGATGGTCACGTTGGCGATGACTTTGTCGCCATGTTCGTTCTTCAGGCGCTGGTATTCGGCGATGCACCTGCCGGCCTTTTCATAAAACCTGCTTTTGATGTATTCCATTTTTTGATGATTTTAGGGGTTGATCGTTCATTCGGCCTGTCAGCCGGCAAAATGTTTTTGCAGATTCGCGTCAATAGCGTCGAGAAAGGCTTCGGTAGACAGGTAGTTTTCTTCGTTCAGTTCATTGCCATACACGATGAGTGCCAAATCCTTTGTCATTTGTCCTTGTTCAACGGTTTCAACGCAAACTTGTTCAAGCAGACGGGCAAAATTGATCAGCTTCTCATTCTGATCAAGCTCGCCACGGAACGCCAGTCCGCAGGTCCAGGCAAAGATGGATGCGATCGGATTGGTCGATGTCGGTTTTCCCTGCTGGTGTAACCGGTAATGCCGGGTAACGGTGCCGTGGGCCGCTTCTGCTTCCATCGTTTTGCCGTCGGGCGTGATCAGCGTGGAGGTCATCAGGCCCAACGATCCGAAACCTTGGGCCACCGTGTCGGATTGAACATCGCCGTCATAGTTCTTGCAGGCCCAGACAAAGCCCCCTTCCCATTTCATCGCGGCAGCCACCATGTCGTCAATGAGCCGGTGTTCGTAAGTGATTCCCGCCTGTTTGAATTTTTCTTTGAATTCTGTTTCATAAACATGCTGGAACAGGTCCTTAAAGCGACCGTCGTATTTTTTCAGGATGGTATTTTTGGTTGACAGGTAAAGGGGCCATTTTTTATGGAGTGCCTGGTTCATGCAGGCCCTGGCGAAACCGATAATGGACTCGTCGGTGTTGTACATGGCCATTGCCACGCCGTCTCCGTTAAACTGATAAACCTCACGGGTCTGCGGCTTGCTCCCGTCTTCGGGGGTGAAGGTGATCGTTAATGTTCCTTTTCCTTTCGTGACAAAATCCGTGGCCCGGTACTGGTCGCCAAACGCGTGACGTCCGATGCAGATCGGTTTCTTCCATCCGGGAACCAGCCGGGGTATATTGCTGATGAGGATGGGTTCGCGGAAAACAGTCCCTCCCAGGATGTTCCGGATCGTGCCGTTAGGCGATTTCCACATCTTTTTTAACCCAAACTCCCGGACTCTTGCTTCATCGGGCGTAATGGTCGCGCATTTGATCCCCACACCGCATTGCTGAATGGCATGGGCCGCGTCGACCGTGACCTGATCGTCCGTTCTGTCGCGGTTTTCAATTCCCAGGTCAAAATAGGTGATTGGAATTTCCAGGTAAGGCAAGATCAGTTTTTCCTTGATGAACGACCAGATGACACGGGTCATTTCATCCCCGTCCAACTCAACGACCGGATTGACGACTTTGATTTTCTCCATCTCTTATATAACTACTTTTTAAATTGTTATTTATCAATGGGTTGCAATCCCCATTTGCTGAGGGACTATTAATTATTGATTATTTTTTTGGTTGCCGGCGGTTCTGCCCGTTGATCAGGTTTAAGGCCGAACCAGCCCTGAACCAGTCGATTTGCTGCTCATTATACGTATGGTTTAACGTGATCGCTTCCTTGCTCCCGTCGGCATGGACCAATTCCAAATGCAACGGCTTGCCGGGCGCAAAGCTGATCAGATCGGTAAAACTAAAAAGATCATCCTCCCGAATCTTATCATAATCATTTTCGTTGGAAAACGTGAGTGCCAGCATCCCCTGCTTTTTCAGGTTGGTTTCGTGGATTCGGGCAAATGATTTGACGATCACCGCTTTCACGCCGAGATGACGCGGTTCCATCGCTGCATGTTCGCGCGATGATCCTTCCCCGTAATTATGATCCCCGACCACCACGGTCGGAATCCCGGCCTTTTTGTATTCCCGTTGCACCCGGGGAACCTCACCGTATTCTCCGGTAAGCATGTTTTTCACGTGATTGGTCTTTCCTTGAAAAGCATTCACCGCGCCGATCAACAGGTTGTTGGAGATGTTGTCCAGGTGTCCCCGGTAGCGGAGCCAGGGGCCGGCCATGGAAATATGGTCGGTGGTGCATTTCCCGGACACCTTGATGAGCAGTCGGGCCCCGGTGATGTTTTCCCCGTTCCATTCCGGGAATGCTTCAAGTAACTGAAGGCGTTGTGAATCGGGCGAAACGACGACGTTCACCGCCGAACCGTCTTCGGCCGGGGCCTGATACCCGGCATCGTCCACGGCAAAACCGTTGACTGGCAGTTCGTCTCCGGCAGGAGGAGTCAGCATCACGTGTTTCCCGTCTTCATTGACGAGCGCGTCGGTCAGCGGATTAAACGTCAGATCTCCTGCGATGGCAAGGGCTGTTACTAATTCGGGGGAGGCGACAAAAGCATGGGTGTTGGGATTGCCATCCGCGCGTTTTGAAAAATTCCGGTTAAAAGAATGCACGATCGTGTTGACTTTACCTTTCTCCGCTCCTTCACGGTTCCATTGCCCGATACAGGGACCGCAGGCGTTGGCGAATACCCGTGCGCCGATCTTTTCGAAGATGTCGATAAACCCGTCGCGCTCAATGGTATAACGAACCTGCTCGGAGCCGGGGGTGATGGTAAATTCGGACTTCGTCTTCAGCTTTTTATCGATCGCCTGCCGCGCGATGGAAACGGCTCTTGAAATATCTTCGTACGAAGAGTTGGTGCAGGAACCAATGAGTCCTACTTCAATTTTGGTCGGCCATCCGTTTTTGGCCGCTTCTTCGGCCATTTTGGAAACAGGGGTGGCCCTGTCGGGCGTGAATGGCCCGTTCAGGTGAGGTTCCAGCTTGTTCAGGTCGATCTCGATCAGTTGGTCAAAATAATTTTCAGGCGATGCGTAAACTTCCGGGTCGGCATGTAGATCATCCCGGATTTCATTGGCCAGATCGGCGACTTCCGCACGTCCGGTTGCCCGCAGATAGCGCTCCAGGGACGGATCATACCCAAAGACCGATGTCGTGGCGCCTACTTCCGCGCCCATGTTGCAGATCGTCCCTTTTCCTGTTGCCGAAAGCGATTGGGCGCCATCGCCAAAATATTCGATGATGTAGCCGGTGCCGCCTTTTACTGTGAGCAGTCCCGCCACCTTCAGGATAATATCCTTGGGGGCAGTCCAGCCGCTTAACCTGCCGGTCAGCCTGACCCCGATCAGCTTCGGAAATTTCAGTTCCCAGGGCATTCCGGCCATCACGTCAACGGCATCTGCTCCCCCAACACCAATGGCGATCATTCCGAGTCCGCCTGCATTGACGGTGTGTGAGTCGGTACCGATCATCATTCCCCCGGGAAACGCGTAATTCTCGAGGACCACCTGATGAATGATCCCCGCCCCCGGTTTCCAGAATCCAATTCCGTATTTGTTGGAGACCGATTCCAAAAAGTTGAATACTTCCCTGTTTGTCTCAAGTGCAAACTGCAAATCGGTTTGCCCTCCGACGCTTGCCTGGATCAGGTGATCGCAGTGAACCGTCGAGGGGACGGCGGTCCGCGACTTGCCTGCATTCATAAACTGCAATAAGGCCATCTGGGCTGTCGCGTCCTGCATGGCGACCCTGTCGGGCGCAAAATCAACATAGTCTGTCCCTTTGGTGAAATTCCGGATCTTTCCGGGCTCGTCAAGATGGGCGTACAAAATTTTTTCAGAAAGCGTGAGCGGCCTCTTTAAAATATCCCGGGCACGTTGGACCCGTGCGCCAAAATTTTGATAGTTTTTTCTGATCAGGTCAAGATCAAACATGAAGATCGGTTTTTAGTGATTTACT
>CAZANK010000298.1:0-5161 GCA_964486235.1 uncultured Prolixibacteraceae bacterium
AACGATCGGCTTTGCAAGCTGGTTATTCCCCTGTCGTTCCTTAAGGGTGTAAATTGTTTCCTGCATGTCATCGACTAAAAAACAGGGATGGCTGAAGTTGACATCATCCGACGGATAATGTTCGATATTTTCGACACAATCAGGAAAATGCAGGTAATTCATCTGTACATTCTGCTGATGGTCTTCCGGGTAACGCCATAACTCCTTACATCCCATGATCCCCACCCAAAACGGGTCGTTATCAACAACTTCTTTGCAATACAGTCCCACATGGTGGATGCGTTTGGATATCCTCCTTTCTGAAAGGAATTTTCCTTTCGACAAGTGATGCAACGAATGCTCCCCGAATTTGATAAACTCCACCGGGATACCGGAGGGATCATGGACCAGGATCGTTTCGTTACCTGTCCCGTCTTCTGTAACTTTTGCAGGCACTTTTATCCCTTTCCCCTGAAGGTATTCCCGCATTTGCCCCACATCTTCAGTTTCAAATGAAACGGACACCAAACGCGGCTTTTCCTTTGCATCTTGGTCTTCGACAAACTCAAGGAACTGGCGGTCGTTCACTTTAAAGGAAATGACCTTCCCCAAACCGGAGGGATAAAAAAACGCTTCCTCAAAACCTAAAAATTTCCCGTAATAATCTTTGGCGACCTGGAAATCACTCACTAAAAAAGTCATTTTGGCAATCCCCCAGACGGGTGGCCTTACTGCTTTCTGTCCACTGACCTGGGATAAAAAAGTTGTACAAAATAAAACCAGGTATACGATTTTTTTTATCATTTTAACTGTTCATTTATAGATTTTCCGAAACAAATATTTAGCAAGTCCGGTAATATTCGCTTACTCGTTTTACTTTATACAGATCATTTGATGGACTCAAGCCATTTCTCAGCAACTACTTTGTTTGGGAACCATGAAGTAATTTCAGAACCGACCTTTTCCGGGTCCGGCAAAACCTGCTTTATTGAAGCGACACCTATGTAGCCTTCTGAATCCACCTTTATTAACTACAAAGGTCAATACTTTTTCCGGTTTCCAGCATGCAAATTCATAATTAAATTCTCCCCCTGCCGACATTCCCCACAACGCTAAAGGAGCGAATTTCAGTTCCGGGTGATTAGACGTTATTGCAAAATTTTCAAGGACATCAATCAATGCCAGCCCACTCCCGTTTTTCGCATCGGCATATTCTTCAATTGCCATAATACGGTGGTGTTTATCTTTAAAGTAGCATCCGGGCAAAGCAAAACCATAACGCGATGCCAGGTTTTGCCACACGGTATCATTAACCATGTGCCTGCCATCTCCGTTAGAACCAGGCACCAACACAATTACTCCCTGAATTGTGCCCGTATCATTCTCAAACCACAAACGAAAAGCAGCCTTTTCAAAATTATGACCGTTCATTATGCTATCGTTATAAACACTCTGGCTAAAGGAAACCGAAGAAATCAGGACTCCTATAAGTATCAATAGATTTGAATTTTGCAGATTATTTTTGACCCCGCCCATAAATGATTTATAATTAAGCAAACGTTTGTTTCGATTTTACCCGAAGATAGTTCTTTAAAAACTACGATGGTGTGTTATTTTCAGAATTCTCTTTAAAAAAATGAAAGACAGGAGGGAAATGAAATTATTATTAATAGGATTTCCCTCCTGCCTAAATAATTCTTCAATCAAAAATTAATACCCTGGATTTTGTGGTAACAAATTGGGATTGCGATCCAGCTCATCCTGTGGAAGTGCAAGAAGGTAATGCTTATTGGCATCGAAATTTGCATGTGGTTCCAATGAATTCGGCCCTTTAAAAACCTGGTCGCCTAATTTTCTGCGGCTAATATCCCACCAGCGTTTAAACTCAAAACAGAGTTCAATCCTTCTTTCTTCAAGAACCATATCACGGAAATCATCTTTTGACATACCAGGGCTCACATTTTCGGGATAAGTATTCAATGTGCCGGCGGCGTTGCGCGCCCTGGCCCGTACCTGGTTTACATATCCCTCAAGTACAGAATTAGGGCCGGAAACTTCATTCCCTGCTTCGGCTGCCATTAGCAAAACATCGGCATAACGGTAAATGGCATAGTTATGATCCGACCAACGGGCATCATTATTTGCATCTCCGGGATACCTGGTGTACTTTGCAATATATGGCCTGGGATATTGCCATTGCGTATAGGGTTTTAACACGCCACCGAATGTAGTTTCAGTAACAAATGCAACCTTTTTCCTGTAGTCACGGTCGTCAAAACTATTGTAAACGGCCAAAGAAGGAACGGCTACGTCCCATCCGGCCATATCTGCTCCGCCGCCAACTCCTGTTAACGGACCTGCAAAGTCATCACCTGTCCAAAAACTTGTTCCTTGTTGCAGCCCCAGGAAGTCAATGACAAAAAGGTGTTCTTTTTGCCCGTCATGTTTTGAAGCATCAAAAAGCACCTGGTAGTCGGGTTCTAAGGCCACATTACAGTTCGTAGCATTGTCAATTACCCATTTTGCATTCGTAAAGGCTTCGTTCCAGTTCCCGAGTGTTAAATGTACATCGGCCAGCATGGCGGCAGCGGAAGCACGAGGTGCCCTTGCCCGTGAATTTTGTTTATCTGGCAAATGCCCGACTCCAAATTCCAGGTCGGCAATAATATTGGTGTAAACCTCCTCTTTTGAGGTTTTTGATATACTTGTCAACGACCCAGGATCGGTGACAGCTTCTCCAACATAAGGGATATCGCCAAATAACCTGGCCAGGGTAAAATATACAAATGCACGCGCAAATTTTGCTTCGGCGATTAATGCGTCCCTTTCATTGTCCGAAATATTACCAAGGCTTTCGGCCCCTGAAATTGCCGTATTGGCCGCGCTTATTATCATGTATGAGCGTGGCCAGAATTCACTAACCATGCCGTTAGAAGCATCGCTTGTAAAGTCATTCATCTGGACGCGCCTTGAAGGGGTTCCGCGATTACCGATATCTACCATATCGCCAAGCAACATAATCGGCAAGGATAATTTTCTTCCCCAGAACTGTTCACTGGCCATAAGCCCATACGCGCCAAAAATGGCAGCTTCAACATCAGCAGCCGATTTAAAGAAGCTCTCAGGGGCATACACACCAACGGTATCTTCTTCAAGGGAAGTGCAGGAAAATAACCCCATCAGGAATATGAAAATAACTGCTATATCCTTTTTCATCGTTATCTTTTTAATGGTTATTAAAATGTTAGTCTTAATCCCATGGTGTATGATTTGGCATTCGGATAACTTGCAAAATCATATCCCAGGTTTCGGTTACTGTTTGTTGTTCCTTCAGAATTGTAATTAACTTCAGGGTCATACCCCCTGAATTTGCTTAATGTCAGGATATTTTGCCCGCTAATATAAATTCGTGCATTCTCTAACCCAATAGAATGAATGATTGATTTAGGCAGGTTATACCCCAGGGAGATATTTTTTAACCGTACAAAACTCCCATCAAATATCCATCTCGATGATGAACGCAGGCTTCTTGTCGTCGATGCCTTTGGAACATCCGTATCTGTATTTGTCGGGCTCCATCGTTTTAAAGCCTCGGTGGTCGCATTGCTATTGCCCTTTAACTGCTCCAATTCCGCAAGTGTCATACTGAATAAGTCATTCCCCTGCGAACCTTGTATGAAAAAATTCAGGTCAAACCCTTTGTATTCAAACGTATTGTTTATTCCATAAATGAAATCAGGATTTGGGTCTCCGATAATGACCCTGTCATTTCCATCAATTTTTTGGTTTCCATCCATATCTTTGAATTTCTCGCCCCCTGCGTATTGTTCGAAATTTCCGGGCAAAATATCTTCTCCTTCCTGGATCACCCCATCATACACATGTCCATAAAATACCCCGACAGGTTCTCCCTCACGTAATATATTTGTATATTCAAATTCGATAAAGGTGCCTATTCCGTAGGGGACATCGTTACCGTCAGGTAGGTCCAGTACCTTATTCCGGTTTAACGAGAAATTAAGATCGGTAGCCCATTTCAATTCCCTGTTTATGTTTTGCGTTGAAAGCGTGATTTCAATTCCCTGGTTTTGCAAACTGCCAATATTTTTTAGCATTGATCCGTAACCTGAATATTCGGGTAAAGGCATACTAAACAAAAGGTCGGTCGTTTTCTTGTAATAGTAATCCATAACCAACAGGATTTTTTGGTCGAACAGCCCTAAATCCAATCCGACATCTGTTTGTGCGGTACTTTCCCATGTCAGGTTGTCGTTAGCAACCGCAGATGGGACAACTGCATTCACAACTGCTGAATTTTGAATCGAATGAACACTTTCAAGTTTTGCCAATGACTGGTAAGCCCCAATAGCCTGGTTTCCTGTTACACCGTAACTTCCACGCAGTTTTAATTGGCTGATCTGTGGCAGATTGTCCATAAAACTTTCTTCTGCAACATTCCATGCGATTGCACCGGAAGGGAAAAATGCCCATTTGTTATTTTTGGCAAATCGTGATGAACCGTCATAGCGGGCATTTAATGTGATTAAATACTTATCCAAAAGTTTATAATTGACCCGTCCGTAAAACGAGCTCAATTCGGTTTTTGTAAGGTAAGATGAGGGTGCACTGAAATCAGACCCGCCATCCAGGTCCCACCAAAGGAATGCGTCAGTCAGGAAAGTCCGGTTTAATGCACTTAACCCTTCGTATTCAGACGACTGGTATGAATACCCGCCCATTAAACCTAATTCGTGAGAACCAAATTTTTTAGTATAGGTAAGGTAATTCTCATTGATTATGTGCGTATTTTTATTTGTACCCATAGTGGCTTTACCACTGTCATTTCCGGTAAGCTTACTTGATGAGTAGTATCCATTTCTGCTATTTAGGACATTTGCGCCTAATGTCACCCTAAAGGTAAGTTCAGGAAGCAGTTTATATTCACCGAAAAAATTAGCCTGTAAAATATCGCTCAGATTTTCTTCCCTGTATTCATTCATAATGGCAACAGGGTTATCACTTGGGCCGGCTAACGTTGAGACGGTGTAGTTCCCATCTACAGGGAAATGTTAGCGCATTTCCCTGTTTTTTATGGATTCATCATAGGCTTCTTCTTTCAATGACGATTTTCTGTTTTGAATAGGTTCCATCCGGCATTTTCTCCCGGGGAAATGCGCTGTAT
>CAZANK010000299.1:0-5158 GCA_964486235.1 uncultured Prolixibacteraceae bacterium
CAACGCTGATGAAAATCATACAGCAAGGGCTTGGCGGACATCTGAAGCTCACGCTTCAATTGGAGTGATCATACTCCTCCGAAACAACTTTTTGAAAGCTTTCATGATTGTTCGATCCTTCGCTGATCTATCGGTGCTCCTTCGCTGATCCTTGGGTCGAGGGTAAAATTGTCCTGTCCTTTCCTAAAATTACTATACAGTTTTGAGATTCTTGACTGGAATAGCTATACAGTTGTCATCAAGTTGAGAAAAAATGAGACCGTTCCGGCAAAAAGCAGTCCGGCGCAATCACCCCCTGTAGTTGTCGTTTCCATACAGCATGAAACCAGTTAATTTCAGCAGCCGGGGCAGGGCCATGGAGCATTGACTCCTGGCTGAAGAAAAGAAGAACAACGTATAGTAACTCTGTGATATGATCCGGCTTTTTTTAATTCTTCAATCTGTTCTGTTCCTGGGGGCTGCCTCCCTGCATTTCGGCTTTTTCGTCAAGGGGGTATGAGCATGCCATGGTACGAATTGCCGAAATCATCATTGGCCTGGTGCTTTTGACAGGTTTTATCCTGGCCCTGTTCAATCCGGGCAACAAGCAACTGATTGCAAGGACCGTGCAGGCATTTGCTCTGTTTGGGACCTGTATTGGTATTTTCACGATCATCGTGGGTGTTGGCCCACGCACCCGGATCGATATCATATTGCACCTTTGCATGATCACCGTCCTGATTTGGGGGATCATGCTGACATTTCCTAAAACCACTATACAGTTTTAAAATCCCTGACCGGAACAGTTATACAATTGGTTATTTTTTACTGCCCCGGGGTATTATTTCGTTGATGTCAATCTGGCTCCCTCTCGTCAAAACGTCCAGCGCATATTTTTCTTTTAGTCTCTTTTTTTCAACGTACGGAGCGGTTGACTTTTCTATAAAATCCTCGATCAGTACAAGCATATTAAAGTTGTTCACAAGAAAATTATAGTCATCGGCAACAAGAATACTATTTGTGTTTCCAAGATTTCTGACTAATGCGTCGACCAAATAAGAATAAGCAATATACGAGCTGTAATTACCATAATTGCGTTCAGAGATAAAGGAGTACATCGCTGACCGGAATTCTTCAACCCTATGTCCTTTAATGATATGGTCTTCTGCCAACGGCAATATTGTTAATGGTATTTTTGTAATCCGATCCTCATAATCGGATGTTCTCTTTACGCGGCTTCTGTTTTTATCACTTAATTGAGATTCCTTCAGCCAATCTGTCTTATCCGTTGGTTTTTCTGATTGAACATAAATTACTCCTGCTTTGAGTCCTTCAGAAGCAACTGTTATTTTAATTTTTCCCGGAGTATTTATTGAACGTACCAGGTTGACTGTGGGTACCACCGTATAGCCTGTTCCGCTTTCTGATTCATGCTTATAAATATCACTTTCATATCTCGCTGGTCCTATTAGTTTGCCGGGACCGGAAACTGACCAGTTCAATGTGTTGGTGGCATCGAATACCCGATTCCCGGATTCATCTAAAATATCTGCTTTTATTAGAGAAACGCCGCTTCTGTCTGCCCTTATTTGACTTTGGTCTGTTGTTAGTGCAATCTTCACAGGTCTCCCCGGCATTTCGACCAGATGTAGATATTCTTTCCCGTTTTTTTTGCCAATTGCTTTTAAACTGCCTTTTTCCACGATCACGTTCTCAAATGTGATTGTATTGAATGTTTCCCGGGCAGGATACTTTGTGCCAACGCTTTTCCCATTTGCAAATAGCTCTACTTCATCACAATTTGAATCTATTTGAATATCTTTTTTCTGACCGATATATTCAGTTCTCCAGAAATGTGAATGTATAAAAACAATGGGGATGTCAGTATAATATGCTTTTGTAAGCCAATAAATATATTTGGGTTGACGGTACATGTCCACCCACCCTTTGGGGTTGATATGTTTCAATATGCAATTTAAGTATTCTCTGTCAGCACCATGATCGGCATATAGCCAGCTAACACAATTGACACCAAGTAATCCTCGTACACTGCCTGCTTTGATGCGAGCCATTTTGTGTTGCCAGGTTTCATTGCCGGAGTACTGGCCGTCTTTGGGTTCGGACGTTTCTTTTAATGGAGAATCGGCTACATCAAACCAGCCCCTGATGGTGACCCGTAACAGATTTTCCATATCTAAATTTTCATGAGTATGTTTCACAAAATCGCCGGCGTGTTCACCTTTCCTCAGATGAATAATACGGGTCGTATCTTCCTCAATAGCCCACCTTGAGTCGGCGGCATCGGTAGTTTCATTTCCCATACTCCAGAATAAAATGCAAGGATGGTTACGATCTCTGCGTATCATTTCTCTTACGTTTTGTTCCTGTACGGTTTCGTTAAAGTCAATACTTTTGATATTTGGCATTTCTTCTATAATGACAATGCCAAATGAATCGGCTAACTGGTATAGGTATTCGTCATTTGGGTAATGGGAGAGGCGCATAAAATTATGCCCAAGGTTATATCTTATATCTACCATATCCATGCGCGAAATCCATTTGGGAACGGCATCACCAAGCCAAGGATATTCCTGGTGGCGATTTGTACCCTTTATATTCATTTTTTCACCATTCAGGTAAAGATCATTATTTTTATAATCCCAATAAAAGTACCTAAACCCCAGAGGACTTTTGTAATCATCAACCAATATGCCATCGACCAAAACCTTTGTCTGTACACTGTAAAGGTGAGGACTCTGAGGTGACCACAACATTGGATTCTGAATATTATCGAATAACTGGTTAAATTCCTTCAATTCACCTGATTGGATTTCCTCTTTTTCAATCATACTGGTAATTTCATTTCCATTGGGAGCTATTATCGCCGTAGACAGTTCAACTACTTTTGCCTTTTGCTGTTCATTTTTCACCCAGGTGCGTACGCTTACTTTTGCGTTTGCTTTCGTGATTTCAGGAGTAGTTATATACGTACCTCCTTCATGCTTGCAGGATCCCTGAAAAGGGATATGTACTTTGCTTTTTACAACCAGTCTTACATCTCTGTATATGCCACCATATACATTCCAGTTTCCGGCAGTCATTGGAGGTATCTGATGCTCATCATTCCGACGGTTACTCACGATTACCGTAAGTACATTTTTGCCTCCCCAGTTTATTTTCTCTGTTAAATCAAAATAAAAACGAGTAAAGCCACCCTTATGATCTCCCAGGTATATCCCGTTCAAGAAAACTTTGGAGTATTTCTGTACCCCATCAAATTCAACAAATACTTTTTTGTCTTTTAATGAATGATCAATGCTGAACTTTTTCCGGTAACAGCCCCAACCATACCACCAATAAGAATCATCACGTTCTGAAGCATTACAAATAAACGGATGTACTTCTCCTGTGGTTTCGTATGTTGACCATGTATGAGGAATTGCCACTGCCTGCCATTTTGAATCGTCATATCTGTAATTTGCAAAGCTTGTGTCTGGTTCTTCTTCAGGAAAGTAATTAAAGGTCCAGTCGGTGTTGATTGTTTTAACCAATCGGCTTCCCGGTTGTTGCTTTTCGCATGAAATTGCCAAAAACGACAGTATGAACAGAAACGCAATTTTACTAGATGGTTTTGCAAATAATTCGGTAAGTTTAAGCAAAAGGCGGAGTTTATTTTTCAATCGTATCATTGTTCATAATTTTAAAGGCGCTTTGTCGTGAAAGAAGCTAAAATTCCTGTCATATGAGTTCTGCTTCATCCTGGTCTTCAGAACACGGTTTGGGGCGAGCGGGAAGCTTCACGATGACCAGTGCTGTTGTGAAAACCATGATCGCCAGGGCCGTCCAAAAACTGGTACGTAGGTTCCATGTGTCTGAAATCCACCCATAGAGCATCGGTGACAGTCCAACCAACGACGAGACAAGACTAAGAAAAGCAATGTTTCGGCGAACCTGGGACTTAGGCGAGCAACTTACCGGGTAGTTGATATAATACACTCCAAACAACTCACCGGCACCCATAAAGCCGAAGGCCAGTATGAACCAATAACCTGGAACCAGAAGTACCCAAAGGACACCGGCAATTTGCAGACCGACTGTGACGAGAAGGGGAACTTTTGGGTTTGTCCGGGTCAGCAACCAGCCAAGCAGAAACCCAGCCAGGATCTTAAATGAAAACCGGAGTGCGAGCTGATAGCCCACCAAATCCTGGGGCGCTCTGCCAACAGACTCCATCGTGAAAATGTTCATGTTATTCTGTATCATGTAGCCACAGTAAACGAGCAGGTAAGCGCCGCACGCAGTGAATAACACCCTGTTGCTGATCAATGATTGAAATCCTCCGAGTATGGCGGCTTTAAAAGACTCTCTTTCGCTATCAACCGCAGGTAAAGGAATCCGGTAGAAATGCACCAGCAAGGTGGACAGGGACATGCTGACCGCACTGCTGCCAAACAGGATCGCATAATTATAGCGATAGTTGTCAAATGCCAGCCAGTTTGGCAGTTGAAACTCATACAGCTTACCGTCCAGCAGCAATTGCGTGAGAAGCGACCCTGCCACTGCAAAAGCCGGTCCCAATCCAAAAGCAAGGCCCAAAGCCTTGCCCCGGATATGCTCGGGAACTCCGCGGCGAAGCGCTTCCCAGTTGAGGATACCCACCATGCCGATGCTGCATCCGATAAGCGCTGCCTGCACGGCAACTGATCCGATTATCATGTTGTCTGACGGCTGAGAAAGCATCAGAATGGTAATCCATAAGCTGGTCATTGACATGGTACCATATGCAAAGCTCATGATTTTTTTTAAATGAGCGGCCTGCGGAAATAACCAGACAACGATGATCGGGAACCAGGCCATCGCTGCATAGAGTGTACTCGGCAGATTCGCCAACGTATCGGAGGTGTGCAAATGTTTGCACAATCCTGCCTGAATGCCAATGTAAAGCACCGGCGCAGCAAAAAAGGTCAGCGATATCAGTGACGCATAAATCAACGTATTACGCTTCTGATATTTCAAATCAAGGCGATCGTCAGAAGCTGTTCCGGGAGGAAACTTCCGCCTCCCGGATCTGCCAGGGTATTCAGCCATGGGAGCGTCGTTAGCTTAGTCGTTTAAAGCCGGAATGACAAACAGGACCCTTAAGATATTTCTCAGGAGTCCCGTCCTTTAGTGATTTTTT
>CAZANK010000300.1:0-696 GCA_964486235.1 uncultured Prolixibacteraceae bacterium
AATGGTAATTGATTCCAGTTACCTTCCAGTACCTGATAAAGAAAAAACAAATCATTCTGGGCAATAACAGGTGTTCTAAAATCGATTTTTGTATCTGTTGTTTGTAACTGATCATCCCGGTAATCATATTCAAATATCTTACTCCCTAAAGAATCTATAAAATTTAGTGTTTGTGCATATCTCGAAGTAATTAATATGGAATCGGGAGTTATGACGTGAAAACCACTAACTTTCCCAACACCATTGGGACCTCTCTCTTCCAAATTTATCTTACGGATAAGTTTACCGTTTTGATAGTCGAATACCAGTATTTTATTTTCCCTCCCTACGAAGTATAAAAACTGTCGTCCCGACTCCTGCTGATGAAGCTGCAAATAACCTGCATAACAAAGAATATCATTGGGCAATTCAAATTCCTTTTTATACCCTGTCTCTTTTAACTGGTGCGTCAGTTTATGCGGACAAACCTTTATTTCGGCACTTTTATTCCTGCTACAACCCGTTAAAATCACGATAAGGCAAGCCCAGAAAAATACATTTTTTTTTATCGTCATAATAATCTACAACATATAACTATGGGTATGAGTCCCATACCCATAGTTTGGGTTTTCAATCAATTAATTTCCATAACACGCACTGTTTCCGCCCGTATCGCATGGATCATATGGGAATGGTATAGTGGGATTAAACCATTCA
>CAZANK010000300.1:706-5156 GCA_964486235.1 uncultured Prolixibacteraceae bacterium
ATTCACCCTTTGCAGAAGCCGTGCTCATTTCTAACTTTACAGTCGAATCAACTGCTTTCACGTTACTTGCGATAAAAAAATTAAGTAATCCTGCAACAGCAACTATTGCAGCCACTAAAATTTTCTTCTTTTTCATTCTTTTAAATTTTAATATTAATAAACATATTCAAATTTCACCAGATAACGTATCTTGGTTATTCTCGTCATTTTTGTTATACTATTTCCCTCCTTATTTAAGTTACTGGACAGGAAGGAGATCATTTTGCAGATTAGGCTTTCTATTTTTCCTCCATGCTCTGCTCAGATCCTATTTTATTTCCGACCTTGTACAAAGATAGATCAGCTAGAGTGCCATTTCATAGCACTTTGGCATAAATTCCTTTGAAATTGAATTCATTTTTCAGGTAGAAAGTGTTTTTAATTTTTGAAAAGCCAATAACAGCTCCTTGCATCCATAACTCATCCAGATAACGAAAAACCGTTCGCCTTGAAACATTCAGTTTTGCGGCCAGAATATCAGCCGATCCTGTATTCCCATGATCTAAAAGATCAACCAAATAAAGTAGTTTTTCTAAGTAATCTGAATAACTCATGGTAAAAATTTGATTTTTCAATAAATGACGTTATAAAAGCTGATGCCAGCGACAACAATACAGTGCCTTTTTACTCATTGATCTACTCTGCCGACCTTGCCATCAATGAAAATGAGTTCTTCAACCCAGATGTTCTTAAACGGTAAAGTCTTTTCACAGCTACGCCTCCTCAAGTATCATGTCAGGTTCCGTCATGATATCAAGTTCATTTTATTATCAGACACTTATCTCTTAATGATGAGATAAGTCTGTTTTATTTTCTGAAATAATCTTCTCCATCTCTGCTCGGATCTCTTCAATGGCCGTTGATCCGATCTTTACCTGCTTTTCCAGTAATTCTTTGGCTGTGGTCACAGCCTTTTCTTTTTGCCCGCTTTCGTTATATAATTTGGCTAACAGATATTTCGGGTAAAAACGGCTGGGATTCATGTACCAGGCATGCAGGTAAGCCTGCTCGGCTTTATCGGTTTCTCCCAACGCTTTATAACTGTCGCCCAGCGCCGTGTAAACAACCGTATTCGGATACCGGCCGGTTGCCTGCTGCAATATGGCTATAGCTTTGGAATCCTCTCCGGCCATGGATAGCGCCTTTCCGTAGTTAGTTAAAAAATCGCCGTCATCGTGTAATACCGGATAAGCTTTTTCATAATCTTCCAGACAAGCCTCATAGGCTCCCATTTGATAAACCTGGAAAGCGCTCTGCCAATCCCGGTATGCCAGAGTGTATCGTTTGCTGAATCGATATCCTGCCGCGATCCCGGCAAGCAGGATCAGTGTCAACGTGATCTTTGAAATAAAAGCAATGCTTTGGCCTGTTCTTTTGTCCGAAAGCTTAGGTATCCTGATCGTCTTTTGCGGAGCCAGACCGGCAACAACCGCAAGATAAAATACAAGACTGGTCTTAATGGGCAGGATTTGTGCCGGATAGGAAAAAAAGGAGAAAACAATGATGCTGACCACTCCGGCTTTCGCGATTCCCAAAAGTCTATGATCTGGATCGTGGATATCGGGCGACTGGTCCAATCCTCTGCGGTTGTCAGGCCGGTGAGACGAGGATATAAAAATGCTGGCCAGTACAGACAGGATCATAACCGGCCCGATGATACCGTTCTCTGCTGTCTGCTGGATCAGTTCATTGAAGGCATAGTTACTATCACCGGCCACCATCGCCTCTTCCCTTTCCGGGTCCTTCTCAAAATAACCGGCCTGGTAATCCATGTAGTGTGCCTTGAACTGGTCAAATCCAACCCCGGGTACAGGGTAGTCACCGATCATATTCAGGGTGACTTTCCAGACCAGTGTTCTTCCGTCGGCTGATCCTTTTTTGAAATAGTACAAGCCGGATAGAGCGACTCCTGTAAAAACAACAGCCAGCAGAAGAACGATAATCCGCTTTAATGAGGTGTTCAAATGTTTTCTAAACCAGTTTGAAACCGGATATTTGAAAAGCAACAAGACAACTGCCGAAATAATTACTGCCAGCCAGGCAGCCCGGGAACGGGAAGCCGGTAATACCAATACAATGAGGATCAGTGCCGGAATGGTGATCACGCCAGTTCGTTCCTGTTTGTTTTGTTCCGGTTCTTCCGTTTGCTTCCCTCCCCAAAATAAGCTACTGACTTTCTGAATAAGGGAAGATAAAAAAGTCTTTTGTATTACCCTGAGCCTGTCTTTTATCAGGCTGCTTTCGCACGCAGGAAAATCCGGTCTGATCCGGAACAGGTAAAAGCCCAGTGCCGCAGGAAAAATGCAGGCCAGATAACCCGCATAAGGTCCCGGATTGAAAAAGCTGCCGCTCATCTTAAACAGGCTGTGATGCGAAGCATAAAATCCCCATAACTGAAGGTTCCCGTAAAGCGCCTGGATACCTCCTCCCAGCATCAAAGCCATGAACAGCAGGGTGCGATAAGACAGGTTAATTTGCCGCGAGGCGATATAAAACAGAACAAGTCCGTGAAACTCAATGAATCGTAAAGAAACAGGAACATGCTTTGCAAAACTGTTTAAAATCAGGTACACCACCCAAAGTGATAGCGCCAGATCAACCAGGCTGATTCGGATCACCCTGCCGGCCGGGCTTAGAATCAACCGCAACCCCAAAATCCCTCCTGTTCCGATCATCAGGTAAAGAAAAACGATCGTTTTCCCGCTTTGCGTCCCATTCATCAGCGAATCCACACTGACCGACGGCAGCAACAACAAAGCCGCCCCGATTAACAACAACAATCCCGGGACAAAGAACAATCCAATATGCTGTCTTTTAATAAAACGCATGTTACTACAGAAGTATATTGATCTCAAATGAGCTGTAACAGATATCTGAACCCGGTCAAATTCTTCCTGTCACAGGTAAATTTGGTACCGCAGGTAATTTCTATTCTGTTAGCAAGAGGGTATCTGGCATGATTATCCCATTCCATCCTTCAGGAAGCAGCCGCAACGGGAAAGGATTATAATCCGGGTCCGGAACATCGTTTTCTTCTGAACCATCGGCCCTTGCAGCAAGAACCGTAATTGATAAATCGGACTCTTTCTGAGAAACGGGAGTTACCGAAAAAAACAGATTCACAATAACTATTGCGATTACGGCTATCCACACCACCTTTTTTCTAAAATGCCTCATTCCCATTGTTTGCATGTTTTGAATAGTTAAATTGGATTCTCAATGATTTGATACAAACATAAGGAAGGCATAGTGCTAAGACAAAATTTCAGAGGGGTATAAATGGGGTGTAAATTAAAAAAAGCGTTTTTTTTAATCAAGTTTCTTTAAATATTGGTAAATCTCCGTAGTGTCGTTCAATGATAATTTATTGCGAATCCTCTTTTTGGCACTTTTAATCCCATCATTCCCGACATTCAATAACCTGCAAATCGTTTGGTTATTCATGTCAAGGTATAGACACATACAATAGGTCAGGTCCGTCGAAGTAAGGTCCGGTGCAATCTGCTTCAATTTCTCCTTCCAACCAGGTCGCAGACGCTGGGAAAGGACTTCATATTCGGATATGGAAATCTGTTTTTGATCAATCGCCTCTAATAATTTTGAAATTTCCTGAGCATCATGATACTGAACCTTCAAGTCTTGAACTTGTTGGATAAGGCCGGTTTTTTGATCTCGCTCCATTTTTAATGCATCTAACAAATTACCGATTTGTTCCTCTATTTCTATATTTTTCAGCTTCAATATTTTTTGTTTATGTTTGCTTTCTCTCAATAAAATCCAGAAAATCAAGAGTACGACAATGAAAATTAGTCCGCCTACAGCAATCGCAAAAGCAAATCGCTGTACCCTTATTTTTAAATTCAGTTTTTCCCTTTCCAATTCAGTATACCGGTAATGGGCGCCTAAAGCCAATACCTGATGCCGGCGCATAACTTCCCGCTCGCTCCCTTTCAGCGTCATGAATCGTTTCAGCATTTGGTGAGCATTCCTGTAATCATCAATATGCTTATACAGAACTGACAGCAGCTCAACACAATCGGCTTCCACCGATTTCACATTCAGTCTGACCGCATCAGCCAGTATCTTATTGGCAACTTCAATCGATTCTTCATCTTTACCTTGCTTCGCAAGCAAATAAGCCTCCCCGTAACGGTAACGAAGATGTTGTTGTGAATTCGGTTGATAAGAATAAGCCCTTTGCAAAAAATCGTGATAATACATTTTCGCGCTGCCTGCAGGGTCTTGTTTTATTCCTGCATACAAAATATTCAGTTCCATGGTATATACTCCCGCCCAGCGCTGTGCTTTTACAAAATAAGCTTTGGCATTCTCAAAATATTTGATTTTTACTGAATCATTTTTTTCTGAAACTCCTGCCGCAGCATACAATACACCCGGGTAAATCGGATCT
>CAZANK010000301.1:0-3536 GCA_964486235.1 uncultured Prolixibacteraceae bacterium
CATTCGAACGCGTCCGACACGTGATCCATCACGAATGCGCCGGCGTTGAATTCCCCTTTCCCGGGCCGGGCGAGATCCGTGTCCCCGTTTTCCCGGGCGGCGGCTGCCCCGCTGCTGCTGGTCGTCAGCAGGGAAAGAAGCACGAACGTCACGACACCATACAGGCGTCGTCTTCCCCCGATTTTGATCAAATTTCGCATGGATCGTTTCGTCATCAAATCATCAAAGCAAATTAGCAAATATTTGCCGGATATGTCCTTCCCGCATTGATTTCTTAACTAATTCTTCTTTTTCACCAGCCGGACCAGTTCAACCACCTCCAAAACGGCGAAGGCAAAGTACATGATCAGGAAGTTCACCAGGATCACTTTGGCGTTTTCCCGTTCGATCCACGCCCAGCCGATCACGACGATCAGGTAGGCGAACATTTTGATGAAGTTCACGGCCATGAACGCGGCCGGGAATGTCCGGTTGTTTTTCTTCAACGTACTAAACAACCACGCGTACACAATGTTTGCGGTGGCGAAAATAAAAAAGAGCAGGATAATCAGCGAGGGGGTAAACAGATGGGGGATCACCAGCGCGTAAATCAGCGCACCCGCGATCAGGAAGAACGCGGCAAGCAAGCTTGTGCGGATAAAAAATGGTTTCATGGGCGTTGACAGTTTACAAGGTTCAAAGGTTCAAAGCGGAGACCGGAAAGCGGAGACCGGAGACGGGAGACGGGAGACCGGAAGAGGGTTGCAGGGTTAGAAGTGTTTTCTTTTCACCTTGCCACCTTGCCACCTTCTTTCTTCAAAGCTATTTCAAAAACTTCCTGATGGCATAAAAAACAGCGCCGATCACGGAAAGGATCATGAATATCAGGGTGCATACGGGAAAGGAAAGCCGGAGCCACTGATCGATCTGATGGCCAACGAATACGCCGAGGACCATGATGATCATCATTTCGAAAGCCAGGCTGGAATAACGGACAAACTGATCGATCTTCTTTTTTGAGTGGTTAAACTTTTGATTTTTCATGTCGGACGTGATCCGTCATTTGACATGAACCTGAGAAGACAGAGCCAGGTTCGACGCTGAGCTTGCCGGAGACGATTTCTCCCTTCACATGCGCCGAAGCTGTTAAACTCAGCAGTTGTTCGATACTGAGTTGTCCTTCCACGAATCCGGAAATCTCACAGTTTTTGCAACTGATGTCGCCTGTGATTTTCCCGGAGACACCGATGACCACACGCCCCGCGCTTTTCACGTTGCCTGTGAGGTCGCCGTCGATCCTGATATCACCTTCTGAATGAATGTCGCCGGTTATTTGAGTTCCTTTACTGATCAGATTGATCGCCTGCGAGTCTGTTTCATTAAAAGATTTTGCCATTGTTGATGTGCTATTCGACTGTTGATTGTTGGTGTGACCAAATATACTTATTTTAGTGGATAAGACAATAGAAAACCGACGAAGATCATCGATTTTTCGACAGAAAGCCGTCAGGTTTCCGGGGAAAAGGGCCGGCGGACGGCCTCCCGGGGTTTTTTTTCCCCTTGTCGTTATTTGTTAAAGTGGTACAGGAAAGTGATTTCACCTTCAAAAGCCGGTTTTTTGTTCCCCTCGATTTCCATTTGCACTTTCAGTTGCACTTTGCTGATTCCCCTCAGGTTCATGATCGAGAGGAGCCACACGTGTGTCCGGACGCGGCTGTTGACCAGCACCGGCTGCCCGAATTTGAAGCGGTCGATCCCGTAGTTGACCAACATGCTGAAGTTCTCCACCTGCACGGCTTCATGCCACATCACCGGGAGCAACGAAAGGGTGAGGTACCCGTGGGCGATCGTGTTTCCGAAGGCGCCCTCCCTTTTGGCCCGCTCCGGGTCCGTATGGATCCACTGGAAGTCGAATGTGGCGTCCGCAAATTTGTTAATTTGTTCCTGGGTGACCTCGTGATAATCGGAGACTCCAAGTTTCTGCCCCACGTGTTTTTCAAACTCTTCGTGGCTTCTAATAATTGTTCGGTTCATGACAGATAATGGGTTATAGGGTTGGTTTGCATGTTCAAACTTGCCACCTTTTTCACTCACCGCTTCCGGTCTTCGTTTTCCCCCGTGTACGCCCATTTCAAGTACAGGGCGCCCCAGGTAAATCCGGCGCCAAAGGCTGCGAGGATCAGCTTGTCGCCTTTTTTAAGTTGTTTTTCGTAATCGTACAGGCAAAGCGGAACTGTTGCGGCGGTGGTGTTACCGTATTTCCTGATGTTGACCATGACCTGGCCCGGACTGAGCTTCATGCGGCGGGCCACGGCGTCGATAATGCGCATGTTGGCCTGGTGCGGTACCAGCCAGGCCAGGTCTGCGGCGGCAATCTGATGTTTTTGCATCATGTCGATGGCGGCGTCGGCCATCCTGGAAACCGCGTATTTGAAGACTGTGGGGCCGTCTTGCCTGATAAAATGTTCGCGGTTGGCCACGGTCTGCTCCGTTGGCGGGTGTTTAGACCCCCCGGACCGGACGAAAAGATATTTCCGGCCTATGCCGTCGGTGTGGTTGACGAAGTCGATGATGCCATCTTCGTCGTCGGACGGTTCGAGCAGGACGGCGGCGGCGCCGTCGCCAAACAGGGGACAGGTGGTGCGGTCGGTATAGTCGGTGATCGACGACATCATTTCGGCGGCCACAATGATCACTTTTTTTGCGCGTCCCGACTCGATGAACGAGGCCCCCGTGGATAACGCGAAGATGAAGCCCGAGCAGGCGGCGTTCAGGTCGTAACTCCAGGCCTGGCGAAGCCGGGCCTTGTGACAGATCGTGTTGGCGGTGGCCGGTATCGGACGGTCGGGCGTGACGGTGGCGCAGATCAGCATGTCAATCCCGTCGGGGTGCGTGTTTGTCTTTTCCAGCAGGTGCAGCACGGCCGCCGCTCCCATATCGGAGGTCGATTTCCCGGGCTCTTTTAAAATCCGCCGTTCCTGAATGCCGATACGTTGCATGATCCAGTCATCCGACGTCTCGACCATCGTACTCAGTTCTTCGTTGGTCAGCCTGTATTCAGGCAAAAATGCACCAATACCTGTTATTGCTGCACGTAAATCTCCCATAATCAAATATTTATCAAGATGTGCGCGAAGGCGGAAAAGCGCTTTCGACACATCAGCGCGTGTTTTTTTGTTCCGTAAAAAGAAGGGCGAAAGATAGATGGAAAAATTTGAAGTGACAAGGGAAAACCGGGAAAATCTTTCTTAAGTCATTTTAAAACAATTAATTAAAATGTTCGAAAATTTAATTAAGAAGAATGCGGCACGCCTCGCGGGAAACGCGAAGGGCGGAGGGGGAAGGGCATAGGCATGGCAGAATGGAGACGGGCGAAGCGCATGGAACACAGCGCATATGGCGTAGCGGGGAAGGGTTGCGTGGTTAGAGCGGCATAGAGCATGGCGCATAGCGCAAAACAGTGATTGCGTGGTTAGAGCGGCATGGGGCAGAATGGAGACGGGCGAAGCGTATATGGCATAGAAAAAGGGTTGCAGGGATGCATGATTACCGGTGGA
>CAZANK010000301.1:3546-5134 GCA_964486235.1 uncultured Prolixibacteraceae bacterium
AATAGCACGATGACTGCACGGCCGGATGGTCAAACCATGCGGACGTGCAGTCATTCAATTCCTGTCACGCGCCTTGACACTTGCGCCTTGACATTGGTGTCTTGACACTTGCGGCCTGTGTCTTATTTCTTGTGTCTAGTACTTGTATCTTCAGACCGTGATTTCCTTTTCGATGGCGGGTTTGCCCCGGTAGTAGCCGCATTCCGGGCAGACTGTATGGTATTTCACCGTTGCCCCGCAGTTGGAGCAGGTGGACAGTGTGACCGGGATTGCCTTATCGTGTGTTCTCCTTTTATCCCTTCTGGATTTGGAATGTCTGTGTTTTGGATGTGCCATTTTTATTTTCTTTAGTTGTTTTCCAATAATTTTTTCAAGCCGTTCCACCTGGTGTCGTGTGTTTCTCCGGACTGGTCCGGCAGCGACAGGTGGTTCAATATTTTCATCATTTCCGGGTTGCAGGTACTGTTCCCGTTTTTGTCGTCGGGGTGAACCTGTCTGATCGGGATCGAGAGGATGATGAAGTCGTAGATCATTTTGGCCACGTTGATCAGACCGTTTGCCGGATCGACCCAGATCACGTCGTCACCCTCGTTTGTTTCCTTTTCCCCGCCGAATTTCACGAAGACGGTATTTTCGCTGTTCACGGGCTGGTCGTACAGTTCCAGACACCGGTCGCACGCTACTTTTACCGTGCCGTTCACGGTGATCCGGAGGATCATCAGGGCGCTTTCTTTCTCCAGCATCACGGTGACGGCCACGTTCCCGTCGTCAGCGATCCCGCCGTCGAAATAATCAAAGAACTTTTTGTCAATCTGATAATTGAACGCGTGTGTTCCCGGCGCGAGCCCTTTGAAGGCAATTTGATATGTTGCCAGTTTTGCCATTGCTTCGGAAAAAGTGCTGCAAAAGTATAAAAAATATATCAATGGCGAAAGGTTTGGAAATTTTAATTTTGGCAACGTCGTCGTGCGGCTCCGGGATCGTGGTTGCGCACGATCTGCAGGATGCCCTTGCCTGCGGTTCGGCGGCTTTTGCAGAGGAAGGTTAACCGGGGAGCTCAAGATTCCTCATTTCTCATTCAGGACTTCTTCAGCGATTTTCACGATTCCGTCCTTGTCGAAGCCGCAATCGCGGATCAGCAGTTCCTGCGGGCCCTGTTCGACAAACCGGTCGGGGACGCCGAGTCTGACGATCCGGGCGGCGTACCGGTGGTCGGTCATGAACTCGATGACTGCCGAGCCGAACCCGCCCTGGAGGACACCGTTTTCAACGGTGATCACCTTTTTAAATTTATGAAAGACCTGATGCAGCAGTTCCTCATCGAGTGGTTTCACGAAGCGCATATCGTAGTGGGCCACCGAGTAGCCGTTTGTGCCGAGGTGGCTTACCGCGTGTGCGGCGGCGGTGCCTGTGGTGCCGAGACTCACGATGGCGAGCTGGTCGCCGTCGGTGAGGAGGCGTCCCTTCCCCACGGGGATGGGCTCGAAGGGCCGGTGCCAGTCGACGATGCTGCCTGTGCCGCGGGGGTAGCGGATGGAGAAGGGGCCTTTGTTGCCGAGTTGGGCCGTGTACATGAGGTTTCGCAGTT
>CAZANK010000302.1:0-5132 GCA_964486235.1 uncultured Prolixibacteraceae bacterium
TCCATCTGACCCTGACCAGCGAGTGGAAAGACTACCGGTGGGGACCGGTTTCCGGTCCTGAAAAGGTTCCGGGATTGATTGACCCTGAAGGAAAGCTCTGGCATGATGTTCCCGATGTCGTGCAACATGCCGCCCCTGAAGAAGTGAAAACCGAAATTCGCGCCCAAATTGACAAGATGATCCGTCTGGGCTACCGCCCCACGCACATCGATACGCACATGGGAACGCTTTACGGGTCGGCCGGGTTTGTGAAGGTATTTCTCGAAACCGCCGAAAAATACGGCATCCCCGCCAATGCCATCGATTTGTCGGACCCTGAAGTCAGGGCGTTCTACCAAAAAGCAGGCTATCCCATTACCGACGAAGTGGTTGAAATTCTCGCCGGTTACAAACTTCCCAAACTTGACAATTTTGGCAGCGTACCCAAAGGGAAAACATATCAGGAAAAAAGAGAAAACTTCTTTCAGCTTGTCCAGTCACTGAAACCCGGATTGACGGAAATCATCTTCCACCCTTCCATCAAAACCGAAAATCTGAAAAGTTTCACCGGTTCCTGGCAGCAACGGGTCTGGGAGGCAGGGATGTTCTCCGACCCGGTTGTTCTGGAGTTCTTCAAAACCAACAACATTGTTTTGACCACCTGGCGCGAGATCATGGATCGATTTGAAAAAGTAAAATAGCTCCTAATGGTAATTCATGTACCGGAAAACGATCATGAGCGCCAGTTGAAACTCATCGGGGATCCCTGTAAACGAGTGCGGATACTCCACTAATTTTGAGCCGATAAAGGCGAGATATTCACGTGGCCTGCAAAAATAATAAAACAGTATTTTAATCAAATTTTACAGCTATTGTATCATTTCATCCAAACCAGGCCATTACTTTTATGTTAGAGAACATGAAAGTTAATATTTCATGTATTGAAAACAATTTTTCATGTGTTTTTCATTGGCCATTTTCATAACTTTACTTGTACGGCAAACAATTTCTGTTGAACGCAGAGTGTTCCGATAGAAAGCTCTTGTTCATGATTGGAAGTTTTAAATAATCATATACTGAAAATTATAAAACCAAACCTGGAAAACAACCTCTATGTCAAACACCTCATTCCTTAAGAAAATCTGATTAGACACTTATTCATTAACCTTATCTTCCTGTACTATGAAAAAAGCATTTCTCACATTACTCATCTTTTGCATGGCAGGAGCAGCGTTGTTCCAGTCGTGCGAAGAAGAAGACAGACCGGTATTTCCGCTGTCTGCGACCATTTTTCACAGTGTCGCCGGCAAACAGGTGGCCTTTACAGCATTGACTCACAGTGCCGTGAGCTGGCTTTGGGATTTTGGCGACGGCAATACCAGCGACAAACAAAATCCGGTTTATATCTATGAAGAAGGTGGCTATTACGTGGCCACGCTGACGGCTAAAGACGAAGAGGGCAATTCCGTGACAGACGAAGTGACGTTGGCCATTGAACTGACTCCCTATGCCCTGCTTACCGGGGATCACACGGCCGATGGTTATAATGGCAAAACCTGGAGACTTTCTCAGGCCCATTCGGTGAACGATAAGATCGTGAATTCCGATGCAGGTTTCTCATTGCTTGACGAAGACATTCCCGCATTACCTGCCGGCGCTTTCAACGTGTACGTGGGTTTACCGGAAGCCTACAACGATGAGTTTACGTTTCATTACGACGGCAGCTACAAACACGACACAAAAGATGGCTCTTCTTTTGGAGGTATCGTCTATGCAATGGTCATGCAACAGTTGGGACATACGACCATCACAAAAACGGGAGGAGCAGCCGTGTTTGATCAGGATGCATTTGCCCTTACGACATACACACCGGCCAGTGACGCCACCTTTGTTCTGACCGAAAGTGAAGATTTCTCAATACCCACGATCCCTAACTTCGCAACGGGTGTGCAACCTCCGGGAATCCCCGTTGTGACTTATCCTGGTGTAATGACCATTGATTTTCCAGGTTCAACTGAATTCATTGGCGCAAGGGACTTCCACAAAAAAGTGATTGTCCAGGAAATAACCGACAATTCGATGAGGCTGGTCATGTTTCTGACAATGGACCCTCGTGCCATCATGAGCCAAAATCCCTTGATTGCGCTAAGTACAACCGCGGTTATCCTTACGTTTGAAGTCGTTGAATAAACCAAATCAATCTTACCGATATGAAAAAATCGTCAAAAAATAGGACCAGGGGTCTGGCTATCCTTATCTTTTCGGTGGTCACGTTATTGTTTTCTGTCGACACAGTTTCTGCTAAAATGCTTCTACTGACCAGTCAAACGGAACAGCAGCCTCTCAGAATCACAGGCACAGTGACGTCGGCAACTGACAAAGGTCCCCTTCCGGGTGTCAGCATCGTCGTCAAGGGCACTCCGACGGGCACGATCACAAACCCCGACGGAAAATACAGCATTGAAGTGGCAGGCAATGCCACGCTGGTTTTTTCGTTTGTCGGTTTCACAAACCAGGAGGTGCAAGTCCAGGGCAGAAATACGATCGACATCGTGATGGAAGAAAGCCTGGAAGCTCTCGACGAAGTAGTCGTGACCGCTTTGGGCATCAGACGAGATGAAAAGTCGCTGGGTTTTTCTGTCGGCAAAGTGGGGGGCGATGACGTGACCCGCGTGGCCCAGGAAAACCTGCTGAATTCGATGTCCGGAAAGGTTTCGGGGGTCACCATCAGTTCCACGGGGGGAACGGGTTCTTCGGTCAACATGGTCATCAGGGGGGCCTCTTCATTGAGTTCCGACAACCAGCCGTTGTTTGTGGTTGACGGTGTCCCGATGAATAACTCGATTAATAATGTCGGCGGGTTCGGAAACCAAAATGCTGTTGACTACGGTAATGCGATTGCCGACATTGACCCCGAAAGTATTGAAAGTGTGTCGATCCTGAAAGGGGCGAATGCCGCCGCACTTTACGGATCACGCGCCGGGAACGGGGTTGTGATGATCACGACCAAAAAGGCAAAGGACAAACAGAAAATGAAGGTCACGATCACCTCCAATATGGTTTTCGATGTCCCTGCCCGTTACCTGAATACCCACCACCGGTTTGCCACCGGCTATTTTTCTTACCGGCCCGAAGATTTCGGCGGGGGAATCCTGCCGACTGTCAGTCCGGAACAATACTCCTTCGCGGGGCCTGAACTCGACAAAGGCTACTGGGCCGTGCAGTGGGATGCGCCGCTCGACGCCAACGGCGTGCCGGTACCTAGCGAGCTGGTTTCATATCCCAATAATATCAAGGACTTTATAAACGATTACGCGTCTACAACGACCAACAGCGTCGCCATTTCAAGCGGGGGCGAATTGGTCAATTATCGCCTTGGCGTGACCAACATGACCCACTCAGGACTGATACCCAACTCGGACCTGAACAAAAACAGCATCGCACTGTCTGCATCGTCGAAAGTGACCAAGAGTCTGACAGTGAGTACCGACATCAACTTCGCTGACAACTGGGCCAACAACAGGCCTTCGTCGAACAGGGGCGCCAACCCCCTCCAATGGGCTTATGCCCATCCCGCCAACATTGATATCAATAAACTGCGTGACTATCAAACCGGGAGCGGGATCAAACGGGTTTCCAATGCCCACGAAAATCCCTGGTTCCTGGCCTACGACGTGAATAACAGTTTCAGAAGATACCTGATTTTCGGCAATGTCGCGGCCAGTTGGGACGTGACGGACAAACTGAACATCACCGGACGGTATTCGCTTAACAAATCGGACGAAGTGCGCGAAACCAAGATCGCACCCGGGTACACCAAGGAACCCAAAAACGGCGCCTATGGTATCTACAACGGGAACAATGTGGAAAGAAATATAGATATCCTAGCCACCTGGAAAAATGGCTGGGACGACTTTTCACTGATCCTTTCCGGTGGGGGGAACATCCGGTATGCGAGATCATCCCGGATAAGCACCTCGTCCAAATCGGGGGCCGGACTGGTCGTTCCCAATGTATTCACGATCAGAAACATCAGCTCGGGATCGCTCGACTATTCCAATGCCCGGTACGAAAGGGAAGTCAACAGCGTGTACGGCATGGTCAACCTGGCATGGAAAGAAATGGCCTACGTCGATCTGACGGCCCGCAACGACTGGTCGAGTACGCTTCCCGAAAAAAACCGTTCTTACTTTTACCCTTCGGCCTCGCTGAGTTTGATGCCCGATCAAATTTTCAGCATCGGAGAACCGGTCAATCTGTTTAAGCTCAGGGGCGGCTGGGCCCAGGTGGGAAATGACACTTCACCTTACAACCTGCTTGCCACTTACGGGAATTCAGGACAATGGGGCGACGCGACAAGGTTGTCGAAATCGGGTGGGCTGCTGGCTCCCGAACTGAAACCCGAGCTGATTACCTCGTACGAATTCGGAACCGATGTCCGTTTATTTTCCAACCGGTTGCGCTTTGAAGGCACCTATTACCAAAATGACAACGAGAACCAGATGTTCTCGGTGCCACTGGCGTCATCCACAGGTTTTAACAGTATCTTCATCAATGCCGGACTCATCCGAAGCAAAGGTGTCGAGTTTCTGCTGGGATTCACGCCCGTGAAAACAAACGACTGGCAATGGGACGTGAGCATCAACTTCACCAAAAACAAAACGACCGTTATCGAACTCGCTGAGGGAATCGACTTTATTGAAGCATGGAGCGAAGGCCAGGTGAAAAGCATTGCCTATGCGAAAAATAAGGCTGAAGGTCATGACGGATTAGTAGGCGACCTTTATTCGCGGAAGTTAAAGAGGGTCACCGATAAAAACTCAGACTACTATGGTTATCCGCTCCTGGCCGGAAAGGAAACCAACGCCTCGTGGCAGCACGAGGAGGAATACACCAAAGTGGGAAATTATAATCCTGACTTTATCATGGGCATGCAAACCTCCCTTTCCTATAAGAACTTCACGTTAAGTATGACTTTCGACTGGCGTTCGGGCGGGCAATACGTTTCGCAAACATGGCGATACTTCTCGGAAGACAAGGAGAACGGAGCCTGGCTCGACCAGATTGTCAATCCCGGGGCGCTGGGAGGCAAGGCGAGCAGTGAACTACGGCGCTGGGTTGTTGCCAACGCAGACAAATTGTTGTTCACGGAC
>CAZANK010000303.1:0-4907 GCA_964486235.1 uncultured Prolixibacteraceae bacterium
GTAAAAAACAACGAAACACTTTCGCGCCACGTACAACTGGTCCGCTCGCAGATTGACTTCGCTGTTTTGGAAATTGCAAAAGTGAACATGTTCGGACCGCGCGGCTGGTATGATTCTGTCGGCACTGTACGAAACACCCGGATGGACAGCACCCTGAAAGATTTCTGTGACACGTACAAAAAAGAAAACGTGGACCGGCTCAATGAGCTTGGGCTCAGTACCAACCACTATTACGATAGAACCAAATACGTTTCAGACGTTCAGGGGACAGGCAATTACGCGTTTCAAAAAAAAGTAACCGCCTCCCCGATGCCATCTGAGCTGCTTAATAGCGGAAACCTGTCCGTGCTTACCGACGGTGTCCGGGGAGACGATATGGATTTGTGGTTGCTATTATGGTTAGGCTGGGAAGGAACAGACGTCGAACTTCGACTGGACCTGGAGCAGATTATCGGGGCTTCTGCCGTAGAAATGACCACCCTGTGTATTCCCGACCAATGGCGGCGGGTTTTACACCCGGTATCCGTCGAATGCCTTATTTCAAAAAATAAGGATGCCGATTTCAAATCTGTTGGCACGATAAACCTGGATAACAGCCAGGTTTTCAGTGGAGGATTGTACCCTTTTTCATTTAATGTAAGTAAAGCGGGAAGTTTCCGCTATGTAAAGTTAAAAGTAAAAGGAACTGTTGTTGTTCCAAAGCCCCATACCGCGACAGGACGAAAATCAAATGTATGTATTGATGAAATAATTGTAAAGTGAATATAAAATTAAGAATTATGAAAAGTTATGTTTTAATTACTTTTTTGATTGTTATGGTGATTTCCTGCAACCAGCATGATAATCCGGAGATAATAAATGAATGGGAAATTCTTCAACAGGAAGTCCAAACTCTCGGAAAGCCTGAATGGAGGCCAATGCTTTCCTACGTTGCCAATTTACACCAGAAAAGTACTCACCCTCCGCAATGGCCTTTCGACTATGAGTGGGAAGAAATGGGTCCAGGCTATATTTACGGTCCGGCGTTCGGGCATTGGGACATCGTTCATCAAATCATAGATGTTATGCCATCGTGTCCGGAACATGCGTTGCATCAACTGTTCAATGATCTTAAAAACCAAGAATCGAACGGGTTGCTGCCAGGGTCGATCTGGATGCCCAATGAAAAAAATGACAGTGCAAATTGGTTACGTGATATAGGACATCCTCCATTCTGGGTATTTGCGGCTAATGATTTTGTTGAAATTACAGGTCAGGATTCCATTCTGAAATACTTTTATATTCCACTTGTCAGGCAAATTGCGTGGTTTGAAAACAACCGTAAAGCAGTAAATGGAGGATTTTTCTATCCTGATATTTTTTCTAAACTATGGGAAAGTGGAGTGGACGAAGGAGTGCGATTTGACAAAACTAACTGCATTAAGTGGGATTGTATTGATGCGACATGTCACGTTTACTATTTATATAAAATGGCATCGGAATGGTCGAAAAAAATGAAAATAGATGCAAGTTTCTTTGAGAAGCGTGAGCATGAACTTTTGTCATTTATTCAAAACGATCTCTATGACAAAGAAAGCGGCCTCTTTTTCGATGGTTGGGCTATGAAAGATGCTTCATTGCGGACACTTGCATTTGAAACACTTTTCCCTTTAGTTGTCGGTGCAGCGACGCAAGCGCAAGCCGATAAATTAATTGACAACTATCTTTTGGATACCACCTGCTTTAACACTCTCCATCCTATTGCTACTGTAGGACTACGGGACCCAAAATTTGAATTGCGCTTGTGGCGTGGGCCAGCATGGAATAGCATGACCTATTGGGTAGCCCGGGGATGTATTAAATATGGCAGGGAAGACGCCGCAAAGATATTGTTGGAAAAGGCGTTGGATCAAAGCGCAAAACAGTTTGAACGTACAGGGACAATTTGGGAGTTTTACCACCCATTAGGGGGAGCGCCAGAAGAACTGCAACGGAAACCTGATACCCAGAAGAATATACCTTGCACTGACTATCTTGGACATAATCCGGTTACTGCAATGGCCAGATTATGGGAATTTGCAAATGTAAAATAGCAAACGATGAACTATTTAAGTTATCAAATTGAACACTTACAATCGAAAGGTGGCTTTTCTACAGCGAAAGAAATAAGCAACCAGCCTGATTTATGGAATGAAACTTATTCAAAGCTATTGGGGGAGAAAGATGAAATATTAAAATTCATCCAAAAGTTTCAAAAAGAAGATAAACCGAATGTCATCCTCACAGGTGCGGGTACTTCAGCCTTTATTGGAGAAGTACTGGAAGGACCCATGCAAAGAAAATGGGGTATCCCCTGCCGTGCTATTGCCACAACTGACATTGTTACCCATCCAGAAAATTACTTTATCCCATCTGGGACAACGCTGCTAATATCATTTGCCCGTTCCGGTGACAGTCCTGAAAGCTTACATGCAGTACGGCTTGCAAAGAAACATTGTAATAAACTATATGAATTGAACATCACTTGCAATGCCGAAGGCAATCTGGCAAAAGATATTTCAGGGGAAAACTACTGTTTATTTTTGTTGCCGGAAGAGTCGAACGACCGGTCGTTGGTTATGACCAGCTCTTTTTCATCGATGTTGCTCTCAGGGCTCCTCATCATGAATATCCATGTGCTTGAGCAAATGTCACCTATAATTTCTAGACTAAGCGAAATAGGCGAATATATTCTACGTTCATATTTAATTGGAATTAAAAAAATTGCGGAATCGGATTTCGAGCGAATGGTGTTCCTTGGATCCGGGCCTCTGTTCGGAATTGCACATGAATCCCACATGAAAGTGCAAGAGATGACCAACGGTCAAGTAATCTGTAAGTTTGAATCCTTTCTCGGATTAAGGCATGGTCCGAGGATTGTAATAAACGGAGCCACCGTCATTGTTTACCTATTGTCCAGCAATATTCATGCGAGACAATATGAACTGGATTTGGTTCGATCGGTGGAGCTAACTGCAACGAACGAAAAATCGGTAATTATTGGCAACGGTTATGATGAAAAAGAGTTCAGATGTGACCTAGCAATAAAATTTCCCTCTGAAACAGACGACATTCCTGAGGAATTTTCGTCTTTGCCATATATCCTGCCAGCCCAAATCATAGGATTTTATAAATCTCTGCATTTGGGTTTGTCTCCCGATTCACCTTCAACAAATAACGTAATTTCCAGGGTAGTGCAGGGCGTTAAAATTTATCATAAATGAGCTATGCGAAAAATGAAAAATGCACTCGATATATTCCTTGACATTATGGAAGCCAACCGGAAAGGTTTCGACAAAGGTATCTATTCAGTCTGCTCGGCCCACCCAGACGTGCTGGAAGTATGTTTTAAGCAGGCAAAAAGAGATGAGTCAGTACTTTTAATCGAATCTACCTCAAATCAAGTGAACCAGTATGGTGGATACACCGGAATGAAACCACCTGATTTTGTTCGTTATATAAATAGAATTGCCGAAGAAACCGGCTTCCCCAAAGAGAAAATACTTTTGGGCGGCGATCATTTAGGCCCCAACCCTTGGAAAAAGCTAAATTCCGAACAGGCCATGGAAGAAGCCAAAATGCTTGTTGCAGAATATGTGAAAGCCGGATATCGGAAAATACACCTTGACGCCAGTATGTTATGCGCTGATGATACAGGAGAGCGGAAAAATCATTTACCTGACGAAATCGTGGCACAAAGAGCCTCCATCCTCTGCCATGTAGCGGAAGAAACCTGGAAAAGATACTGCCATGACAGTCCCCCTCCGGTGTACGTTATCGGTACAGAAGTCCCCGTACCAGGAGGAGCGCAGGAGGAAGAAGACGAGGTAATCCCCACAACACCTGAAGATGCGGAAAAATCGATTACTGTGACGCGGAAACAATTTGCTAAGGTTGGTTTAGCTGGTACATGGGAACGGGTGACCGGTGTTGTAGTACAGCCAGGGGTTGAATTTGGAGATGACAGGGTTTCTCATTATCAGCCGGAAAAAGCGGAGGCTCTCAGTGAAAAAATCATGGAACTTGATCACCTGGTATTTGAGGCTCATTCCACTGATTACCAAACGAAAAAACATCTGAAAGCATTGGTGAAAGGCCATTTTTGCATCTTAAAAGTGGGTCCGTGGCTAACGTTTGCGTACCGCGAGGCACTCTTTGCCTTGGAAGCCATGGAAGTTGAACTATTGGGAAAGAACAACAAAGATTTGTCCAAGTTAGGAGAAACCCTGGAAAGAGCCATGCTCAAAGTACCAAAATACTGGAATCCATATTATAAAGGTAAAGAACAAGAACAAGCATTTAAGCGCAAATACAGCTTTTCCGATCGGGTAAGATATTATTGGTCCGTACAGGAAGTTGGAGCAGCAAAGGACAAACTTTTGAAAAACCTGCAAAGCAATGAAATCCCTTTGTCTGTTCTGAGCCAGTTTATGCCGACACAATTTTATCAAGTGTGTCGCGGCCGTTTGAGCTTAACCCCAAAAGACTTGGTAAACAGCCACATTCAAACTGTCGCAGGGATATATTCACACGCCTGCGGGCTTTCACAAAATGATAAATAAAGTATACGATCATGCAGGTTCATAACAATAAAAAAATGACAGAATGGAGAAATTATTTGATGTACTGGTAGTAGGAGAACTTAATGTTGACCTGATCCTGAATGAAATTCAAAAATTCCCGGAGGTCGGGAAAGAGGTGCTTGCAAAAACAATGACACTTACCTTAGGAAGTTCGTCTGCTATTTTTGCCCTAATTGTTGTATGTTCGTATTCATAGGCAGGGTATAATACAGCAAAAAACCTTCTGATAACCAGGTCGTATATGCATCTTTCCCTATCATTTAGCGAGGCTAATATCGGCACCTGCTCTGTGGGAATTATGGCATG
>CAZANK010000303.1:4917-5132 GCA_964486235.1 uncultured Prolixibacteraceae bacterium
CAATGACACTTACCTTAGGAAGTTCGTCTGCTATTTTTGCCAGTAACATCTCTCGTTTAGGTGCCAGTACTACTTATATTGGTAAAATTGGAAAAGACAAATTCGGACAAATTGTAACAGATAGCCTCAAAAAAAACAAGGTTGATGTTTCAATGATTAGGATTGACAAGCAATTGAGCACTGGTGCCACTGTGGTATTGAATGTGGAAGAAGAC
>CAZANK010000304.1:0-5120 GCA_964486235.1 uncultured Prolixibacteraceae bacterium
TTTCAACGAGATGAGAATGCTTCCCAGTCCGACGACACCAATAAAAACCCGGGTGAGGCGCAGTGATCTTCGGTTGTCCACATCTTTGGAGAACAGCTCGCTTAAAATGATGGAGGCACTTAGCAGCGTCGTATCGGCCGATGACAGTACCGCGGAGAGCAGCGCCGCCGCCATTAGTCCGGTTGCCCAGGCGGGAAGATAATGATCGATAAGCTCGATCAGGGCCACTGAACGGTGCAGCTCTTCGGGAGGCAGGTTTTCATGCGCGAATACGCCGAGATAGGTCAGGATAAACGAAAAGGGGATTAGCACGACGGCCACTGTGATCACGCTTTTTCGGGCTACGCCTTCATTTCTGGCGCAGAAAACCCGTGAATAAACATCGGGCCCGACCACGAATGTACTTGAAAAGGTCAAAATCAGGATGAACAGGTCAACGGGCCCGAAACTCGGGTTAAACGGAAACGAGGCAGTCAGCGGGAGTACCTGGGTTCCTTCCGTGTGGTTCAGGAAAAAGGCGCTGACGACAACGCCGCCCAGGATAATGGCGGCCTGGAAAAGGTCCGTTTTCAGGATCGATGTTTGTCCGCCGATCAGGGTATAGCCGACAAAAACCAGGCCGGAGATGATCACGCCATACGCATAGGGCAACTCAAAAATGCTGAACAGGATTTTCCCGGCAGCCACAACCTGAGCCGCCACGACCCCCGTCCAGGCCAGCGGGATGATCACGGCAGCCGACTTTTGCGCTGCTCCTCCGTAAAACCGGCCGATCATATCCGTAAGGGTAAATTTCCCCAGTCGGTTCACCTTCCTGACCAGCGGCACCAAAAGCCAAAGTCCGAAAGAGGCAGCGAGCAGGTACCAGGCTGCCGCCCAGCCTTGATGAACAGCCAGGTTCGCGGTCCCCAAAATTGCTGCCCCCCCGAGGATCGTGGATAGCAGACTTCCGGCTATTTGCCACGTGCCGTTCTTTTTTCCGGCAATAAAATAGTCGGCAGGCGTTTTCATTCGCAAAGACGAAATGACGCCGATGATCAGCAGCGCGAGTCCGTAGACGATAAGAATGCCTGTTTTGATATCCATAGCTGCCGGTAAAAATAAAAAAATTATTCCTTCGTCAGGGAATGTTGTTATTGTAGTTTTAAAATACTGATTTATAGATTATTAAATTAAGATAAATCAATTTTTTGTTAAGCTTTTCATCGCAAAAGCAACAAAGGTGACGACCATTGGCAAATCTTTTCTTTGTTTGTTCGTGTTTAATTCAGAAAAAACTTAGAAATTTAATCGGGCAACCGAGTTTGAAACATTAATCGGAATTCGGCTGCGAAATAAGTCAGGACAAAAGACTTTTGACACCCGGTTTCATTGAAAAGTAAGTTTGGCACGCGAATTTGACAAGTTAAAACAATAAACACATGAAAAAAACTTTTGGAGCGGGAATTGACCAGGAAAAAAGTGCGGTGACCCACGAAACAATCATCGAGTACATCAATCTGAAGCTGGCAGCCTTGGGGTATCCGTATTATCAGGATGACCGCACGGCCCATTTTCTTGAGATCGCGGCACCCCTGCTGAATAACTACAAGGAACAGTCGCGTTTGCTGTTAAACCACCTGTCACCCGTGGGAAACAGGATCCAGCAATTCTTAAATGATTATCTCGCGGATGTCCCCGGCAATGGGCGAATATCCCTACCCCGAAATTCGTTTGTGCTGGACACCCACGGTCTGGCGAGGATGATGTCTGTGCCTCCGCATGCTGCTGTTTACGAAACCGATATCGTAAAGACATACCGGACCGCCCAGGGAATCCTGCACAATCCGAAAAGCGACAAGCGTACCACGAAGGGCGTGTTTCACGTTTGCGAAGGCGGCCTGCCTGTTCCCCACGACAAAAAGTCGGTTCCGAAAGTCACCTTTGCCCGGCTGCTTGAAGCGGCCCTTAATCCGCCCCGGGAGCTGATGCGCTTACCGTACACATCGGGACAGAAGCAGGAGGCCGAATTATTTGTGAGCCTTTTACTCCGGCCGGTGGTTGTTCCCAAGGTGGAGGGAGTGACCCCGGAGAAATCGATGGAGATTTGTTTTATGGCCCCTGGAAACCTGGTCGGCAATTTGGATTTTGTGGAGTCGATTTTCGGGAATGCCGGTGATCCCTATCTCCCTGAAAACGATGCTGCCCTTGCTGCAGAAGGCTGGACAGGGCACTCCGGACTTGTGATCCTTGCCACGCATTTGGTGGAACTGAAAAAAAAGGATTTGGGCCTTCCTCATTATGATCAGGCCACAGAAAGACAACGTAGGGAAGCGATGTGCTGGAAAAACGAAGATGAACGTTACAACGATGGGAATGCGTTTAAGATTACTGCCCGCGATGAAAGGGGAGTGGTGGTGACGGTCATCGCGGACAACTACTTCGGGTACTGCAAGAAAGAAATAAAAACCCAGATCAGCTATTCGGCCAATCTTTATGGCCTGGCCGAGGAAGAGCACGCGGGCGGTGCGCTGGCCTTTCCTTCGTACGACCTTGGCGAGCGCTTCCATGCCGACGACAGGTTGCCTGTGAACGGACTGACATTTAACGATATAAAGGATCTTTATCCGGAATTGATGGATGTCCGGCCCGAAGGGTACGGGATCGACAAAAAGTTTGATCATATTCTTTATGTTCCGGAAGACGCGCAGTTTAATATTTTTGAACAATCGGTCAGTTGGTCGGCCAACGGCCAAAGACAGTCGATCAGGCTGGCGCCATCCTATTATTACGTGTTTCCGTCGGGATACAAAGTGGAAATGAGAAAACGACTGAACGGGAAACGCTGGCATCTGACCGGGACTGTCGCCGAAGGCACGCTATGCCATAAGCCTTGTACGGTTTCGGGCGGGGGAAAGTCGGAAATATCGAAATCGATCAGGGATGCCATGATCCAGGGCTCAGTCATCGTTTCGGATCTGCCCAGGGAACTGGATCAGGTTGAAACGATCATGAATATGGATTTTTCCCGCCGGTTTAAAGTCCCGGTGGTCTACACGGTACCCTCCCGCAAGATTCTGGACCCCCGCAGGACCCTGGGGTCCGTGATCAAATTGCTTACCCCTTCCGATGAATACACCGATGAGTACAATCAATGGCTGAAGTCTGTTCCTGAAAAGATCAAGGACCTCGTCTACATCGTCAAGCGCAGGTACCATAATGAATGGGACCAGCACTGGCGGGACTATTTTTCGGTCGACCAGGTGAATGGCGTACCGGGAAATGAGCTGAAATTTCACAATCTGAAACTCATTACCAATTATCTGAGGGTCGGTCGCGATCCGGATCACTCCTGGCGCATCTTTCAGGTTCGCCAGGATTTCTTCCCGGCAGAGAAGGTGCAGGTTGAGGATGACATTACCGCTTCGGTGGTCTTACCGGCACACCGCCTGCCGGGACTGAACGCGCAGTATGACAATCCCGGTGTGAAGGTGCTTGTCAATTGTGAATCGCGGTTGTTTCAAAGACCGGACGACTGCATCGTGAAGGGATACGACACGCAGGCTGAAAAGGATTTGTCTTCACCCCACGCATTCCTCTCCAATTTTGAGCCATTGACGAAGAAGGAGGTTCTCCGGATCAGGGAAGATACCATTGGGTTCGATTATTACACCCATCCGGTCAAGGAGCTGATCAACAATTTTCTGGATAGCACGGGAGATGAATACCTGGTCGTACCGTCCGAGCCGCGCCTGGTTGATGGCATTCCCTCGGCGAATCCCCGGTATTTGCAAACCCGTCCCGATCTTGTTAACCCGGTTGAAAAATATCTCGCCGAAGTTTGCACGCGGATCTTCCGGAAAATCCCGCCCGATAAGCCGCTCTACCTTCCTGTCAATGCCGTACTGCCTGGTCGCCGTAATAACCCTTCCGATCCTGAAAACCGCGTTCCCCCGTTGGCAATTTACAATCCGATCCACTACCAGGAACTGCCCGAGTTATTCATTGATTTTATATGCAGTGTGACCGGAAAATCACCTTCCACGACCGGATTCGGCTCGGAAGGTGCGCTGACCAAAGGGCCGTTTAATAACTTGCTGGTTGCCGCCGACGTGAACAACGCCTTTCTGTCGTACATCCTTACAGGCTATGAGCCTTTTTCTTCGGCTGCAGGATATGTCGGTCCCAAATACAGGGTCGATCATGACATCAGTCTGCTGATGCCTGAGATCATCTCCCGGATGTCGGTGGAAGAGCGTCAGCCGAAGTATTTGATCGAAAACGGCTATCTGGAGAAGATCGAAAATTTCGAGTACCAGGGTGAACTGATCGAAGCGAGCTTACTGGGATACCGGGTCACCATCAGGTTTGTGCATCATTTTCTCGGACGGATATTCAGTAATCCGGATGCGGTGTTTACGGAAGACATGTTGCGGCCCGAATTGCAGGACATGGGGACATTTGTCCAGTCAATGAAGAACTTATCCGTCACGCAGAAGAGAGTTGCCCGCGGACTGATGACCGATGGTACCTATGAGGCTTTGTGTCCTCCGCTTCAGGCGTTGTTGAAGATCATGGTCGACGGGAACTTTGAAGGGAAGGACCGGAACCATCCTGAATTCCGGAAACTGTTTACCCGCGAAACTGTGCTTGGCAGCGACTGGTACCGGCACCGGCTGGTCGTAAAACAACAAAGGGATGTTGCTTTTTGGACATCGACGGTCGACTATCTTGAAAATGTGCTGACACTGAAGAACTACGAAGACACCGCAAAGACGCTCGGTTTGACCGACCGGCTTGAAAACGCGCGTAAGCAGTTGAAGCATGTTCAGTCCGAAGCCTATCTTGATGAATTATTTGGTACAATCGGTGCAGATCCGTTAAGATAGGGGGCGATAACCGTCCCCTTTCCGAAGATTCCCGCTACGGGGATTTGTCCCTGGAATACATCGTTGGCAAAACCGGCCTTATCCTTTTTTCCAACGAATCAAGCGGTTATAAACGGGACCGGTTGTACCGGCAAATCCGGTAAACTCATATCTTATAACCATATTTTCAGTTAAGTGCTTTAAAATATCAATGAGAATCAGCGATTCAGCGAAAATGTAGTACTCTTGAAAATTAACTTGTTAGAATAGCTT
>CAZANK010000305.1:0-5036 GCA_964486235.1 uncultured Prolixibacteraceae bacterium
CGTCTTCTGTTTGTGCTCAAAGCTGAGGCACAGGGCCTGCTAAAATTAAAAGACGATAAAGGCGCCCCCACGCTGTATGCCAAATTCCTGGCTACCAAAGCCGTTTTCGAACTCATCCATAATTGTTCCGCAAGTTACCGAACTCAAATCAGCAATGGATTCAACTTGTTGAAAAGTCTGTTTGACGCAGTGAATGCCGGAAGTACCCAGTATGATGTGCCGGCATACAACGGCGGCCTGTTCGACCCGGAAAACTACGCCGAGTTGGATAAGATGAAACTCACCGATGACGCCGTGTATGCGGTTTTGAACAGGTTGATTTACCTGGATGAAGCCGAGCCGGTTCCCTACGCCGATTTAGATGTGCGGGATTTCGGGGATATTTATGAAGGGCTTTTGGAACAGCGTCTTGTTTTGGAAAAAGTTGGGCAGTCTCACACTCTTTCCCTCCGGAATAAAAAAGGGGAGCGCAAGGCCAGCGGCTCCTATTTTACGCCTGACAGTCTTGTGGATCATGTGGTACGCGCCACGATTCAGCCTTTGCTGGATGAATGCGGAAGCGATCCTGAGAAAATCCTTGCCCTGAAAGTACTAGATCCGGCCATGGGAAGCGGTCATTTTCTGGTGAAAACGGTTGATGTGATGGCATGGCACCTCACTTTGACTTGTAAGCCTTTGAATAAAACGGTCTTAGATGACAACGGCCCCGAAGAATATACCTACTGGAAACGCAAGGTAGTTGAAAACTGCATTTACGGGATCGACTTCAACCCAATGGCTGTGGAACTGGCCAAGGTAGCGCTCTGGCTCCATACGGCAAGCTACGGGCATCCGCTTTCTTTTCTCGACAATCACCTCAAATGCGGCAACAGTCTCGTAGGAGCCTCCCTGGCCGGCATTGCCCGCCCGTCCCTGAAGGCAAAAACAAAAAAGGAGGCATCTGCCTGGGTGGTCCTGAAAAACGAAGACGCCAATGATGTTCCCGCCGGAAAAACAAAAATCAAATCTGCCCCAAAAGGCAACCAGCAGATCTTACTGCCTTTTCCGATTGATACGTCCCTGTTTTCCGGCATTCTGGAAAGCATCAATGACATTTTGCGGTCATCAAGCAGAACGCCGGGCGATGTGAAGGCAAAAAGAACACAGTATCTTAACGATGTGAATGTTCGTCTGAAGGCCCACCGTATCCTGTGTGACCTATGGTGCGCCCAGTGGTTTATTCCAGAACCGGATGATGAAAGCGTTGCCGTCTATGAAAGCGCCAAGGGACTTTATGCGCGCGTCAAACAAATCTGCGGCATAACGGATCATGACCAAAGAAGCGAAGCGTTGAACGAGGTTCTTCTGCATCCTTTCCTGAAACGGGTGATTGCGGCCCGAAAAGAAGGATATGGGCCGAAACCGATGCGGTTTTTCCACTGGCAACTGGAATTTCCGGAAGCGGCGTTCACAGAGCAAGGGATATTGAAGGACCATTTTGGATTTGACGCCATTGTCGGCAATCCGCCATGGGACAAGATCAAGCCCGCAAAGCGTGATTTTTACGGTCCTTTCAACGATGAGGTGGCCAACCGGCAGGGGCCCAGCCTGGACGCCTTGATCCGGGACATGGAAGACGAACAACCGGAACTTGCTAATGGGTGGCGCACCTATGAAAGCATGACGAAACAATTGACCTGGTTTCTTGGAAACGCCGGGATTTATAAGCATCAAACCGCCTTTGTGGAGGGCAAAAAAACGGGCGGTGACCCGGATCTGTTTAAATTTTTCGTGGAGCGATCCTGGCAAGGTGTGACTGAAAAGGGACGTATCGGCCTGGTGCTTCCGGCCACCATCTGGCAGGCACAGGGCTGTACTGGTCTGCGCCGTCTCCTGTTTGAAAAGGCGAGCGTGGAAAGCCTTTACACCTTTGAAAACTATCGCAAATGGGCCTTTGACATAGATTCCAGGTTCAAATTTACCACCTTGGAGTTTTCCCGCAAAAAGCCGAAAAAAGGGCACTCATTTCCCGCGGCCTTCATGTTGCGGGATACTCGGGTGCTGGAAGGCAAAATGCAGGATCGGGTGCTGTCTTTGAACCGGGACTTCATTGCCTCCATCAGCCCGGAGAGTCTGGCCCTGATCGACAACCGTTCCGAAATGGAAGTGCGGTTGATTGAGCGACTTCATAAGAACCTCGCGGCCCTTGGCAGCGCTGACAGCGACTGGAATGTAACTTACCGAACAGATTTACATATGACCAATGACGCCTGGTTGTTCAAAACACGGGAGTGGATGGCATCCAGGGGATTTACCCGTCTTCAGCCGGAAAAAAATGAGGAGGGGCAGTGGGTTCAGAGGAAGTATCCGGATTCCAGAACCGTTACCTTGCCGGATGATTTGCCCCAAGGCGGTGAATACTGGGTATCCGCAGATGAAAGCTGGTATCGGGCACGCGGGTATGCGGAACGGAAACAGCATTTCAAAGGCAAGGAACGGACTGTTTTCTACCACCCGGATGACAATGCAAAAATCGACCGAAAGGCCAATGATCCAAACCGGATTCTCCCCGGGGAAATTTATTCTCCGCTTTATGAGGGCCGGATGGTTCACATCTTTGATCATTCCCAGAAAGCCTATGTTTCAGGAGAAGGCCGGAAGGCCATTTGGCAAGAGCAAGATATGGAGCGGAAGGCAATTACTCCCCGCGTTTTTGTTTGCAGGGTTGATGCTGAAAAGAAAACGGATGTTCGAATAGGCTTCTGTGATGTGACCGGAGCAACGAATGAGAGAAGTCTCTTATCTTGTTTCGTGAGTTCAATTTCTCTTTGCGGCAATAAAGTACCAACTTTGAATTTCGAATTGAATAGTGCGATGAAAAAAGCGGTTCTTTTAGCGGTTGTCGGTTCATTCTGTGCGGATTGGCTTATCCGGCTTCGAATCAGTACAACTCTCAACTGGATTTATTTTTCTAATCTTGTGCTTCCCAAATGGGATAGTGTCGAAAATTCGATAGCGGTAGAAATAGCAAAACACGTTGTTTCCTTATCCTGCACCACCCCGGAACTCGCGGAAGTATGGAATGCCGTGCATCCCGAAGATCCATGGACGTATGAGAGCGCAGAGCGAGATTTATGGAGCCGGGCCGAACTCCGGGCCGAGATTGATGCCATCGTGGCTGAGTTATACGGCTTGTCCGTGGAGGAATACGCCATGGTCCTGACCGGTTTCCCCCTTCTGGATCGGGACCAGCCCGCCCTGCCCGGAGATGCCTTTTTAACGGAGGGAGATGAAAAATCGAAAAAGGGGGTGGAAGGCGAAAATTGGTTGGAAAGGGAGTGGGGTATCTTTGAAATCAAGCATAGAAGCTTCATCACCCGTGATTTTGCCCTGCTCACCTACATGAAGCGAAAAGCCTATCCACTGCCCCAGGATCTGGGCGCATGGTTCCGTGATAAGGTAGGCTTGGACCCCGAAGGCCCCCTTTCGCGCTTTATGCTGGGGACTGTGGTGGATTTGGAGGAGCGGGTTGCAACCGCCAAAGAAAAAGGAGCGATTCCCTATTTGCCCACCAGCCGTGGTTAAAAAGGAGCAGAATATTGGATTGGGAATCTTTTTTGGATAAAAAATGCGGACATCCGGGAAAAACGCTTTTTCATTACACAACTTGTCCGGGTTTTATCGGAATTCTGGGTGATAACTGCCTTTGGGCCACGGATACCCGCTATTTGAACGACTTGGAAGAATTCAGGCACGGGGTAGCGCTTTTTCAGGAAGTACTGAAAAGAGTGGAGCAGAAAAAAGAGAAACATGACTTTTTGGTCAATTATCCGGAATGTATTGATGAACTATTGAATGTGGGGAGCCGTCTTGATGGGAAACATACCTATTGTGTTTCTTTTACCGAAAACGGAAATCTTTTCAGCCAGTGGCGGGGCTATGCCGGGAATGATGGCCTCAGTATCGGTTTTTCTCCTGAAGGCTTGAAATCCTCCGCGAAAAATCAGGGTTTTCGTTTTATGAAATGCCTTTATGATGAAGAAGAGAAAAAAGCTTTTGTTCATGAAGTGGTTGATGATTTTTTAAGGCATTGTGATGATTGGCATAATAACAAAGCGCTCGGTCATTTTACTCCGATACATTTTGGTGTTTATTTGAGACGCATGATTTGTTTTTTTGCTCCGGTGCTGAAGCATGAAGCCTTTTTTGAAGAAGAGGAGTGGCGTGCCGTCCATAGTTACGGTCACCTTCAAAGCAAGATGCTATCTTCACGCAAATCCAATGGAATTGATATTCCATATATCGTTTTCAGCCTGCAAGATGTATCTATACAAAAAATATTTATTGGGCCATGCAACAATCTTGACAGAGTTTATCTCAAAATTCTACCTACATTGGACTTAAGGGGATTGTTCCATGTATGCAAAAAATCCGGCATTCCTTACAGAGGTTCGCTTTAACGCGAATTAATGACACGGAAGGCTACTTGAGGAAGAGTTCAGATGGATCTTGATTACGATGAAATGAAAAAATATGGGATCAAAGAGGAAGATTTTGAAGAGGCTGTTCGAAGAGGGGAAACAGATTTCATCGCCTATGCGGTGAATATGTTTAACTGGGACCCTGGCTTATTTCCGGATGGTGGCCACCCGCTTTCCGCGGCGTGTGAGGCCGGATTTCTGGATGTGGCAAAAGAATTGGTTGCATGGGGGGCCAATATTGAAGAAAAAGGTGAAGGACTGCCGACTCCGTTGATTTTTGCGGCACAGAACGGCCATTCTCATATTGTTTCATGGCTGGTGGAAAACGGAGTGGATATCAATTATCTCCATGAAGAGATCGACGCTAATGGCGACTGGGAAGGGAGCGGATCCGCACTGGGAGAAGCCATCAGAAATGAACATCTGGATATTGCCGAATACCTGATGGACAAGGGTGCGGATATATCTGCGCGGATGATATCGACATTTCAGGATCCATACGGCTTTCCGGGCTGTATGATTTGCAAGACTTCATATCCCATTGTCGAATTTGTGAAGCGTGATAATCACTATCTA
>CAZANK010000306.1:0-5030 GCA_964486235.1 uncultured Prolixibacteraceae bacterium
AACCCGTAAACAGGAAAACGAACAACATTGCAACATATTTTTTCATGATTTTTGTTTTTTTTCACGTTAAAAATTTTCCGTTTTTTCAAATCCTTCAATGATCATCTTCCTGAAGGCGCTGTTTACAGGGACCCTGTGCCCCCGCACCATTTCGATATAACCGGAAGCCTGATCAGGAATGTGTTCCAGGTATTTCAAATTAATCACAAACGTTCCGCCGATCCGCACAAAAGAACTACCTTCAAGCAATTCAGAAAGCGCATTAATATTGAAATTAACGGCAAGCGAAGAATTATCGGCCATACAAAAAACGAGTTCTTCCCCACGTTGCTCGCAGAAGACGATTTGCCCTGAATCGATAAAATTGATGGACGCACCCGAATCAATAATCAGTTTTCCTTTTTCAGCATTGAATTTTGATTCCATTTCCTGATTGATTGTACAAACGCACGATAAAAGTATAAAACGTGCTGGTTGCTCCCACAGGGAAAAAACAGACGATCAGGAAGAATGAACAAACGGGATGAGCGGACAGTAATTCGTTTACATTTTTTCAAACAGGTGGAGCAACCCGTCTTTCTTGCGCTTGGCAACCGGGACCTGTGAACCATCGGTGAGGACCAGGTAACCGCCATCGGTTTTCTCGAAACGGTTAATGTAATTCACATTGATGAGATGCGATTGGTGGACCCTGAAAAAACCAAATTCGCAGAGCAGGTTTTCAAACTCCTTCAGCGTTCTTGAAACCACCAATTTTTTTGCCCCCGAAAGATGAAATTCGGTATAATTATGAAACGATTCGCAGCGGATAACTGTCGAAACTTTCACAATATGGATGCTCTCCTGGGTTTTCAGGACAATCTTCTTGTCTTCGGGAGAACTGCTGTTCAGGTTGTCCAGAAAGGCAGCAATCTTTTTCGCAAGATTCTTATTGGCAATGCTCTCGCGGGCTTTTTCAATGGTTTCAACCAGTTCGTCGATATTCACCGGCTTCAGGATGTAATCGAGGGCGCTGCATTTGAACGCTTTCACGGCATATTCTTCGTAAGCGGTCACAAATATCACCGAAAAATCGACTTTGCTGAACGCGTTCAACACATCGAACCCGCTGCCATCCGGAAGGTTGATGTCGAGCAGCACCAATTCCGGTTTCAATTCTTTTATTTTTGAGACTGCACCGGCCACATCGCCAGCCTGACCAACAATTTCCAGATCGGGACAAAACGACAGCAGGATACTGACCAGCATCTCCCGGACGTGTTCTTCGTCATCAACAATGAGTGTTCTCAGCATAAGCTCTGTCAATTACATATTCCGAATACGGACAATCATCGTTTTCAAAATCAGCCCCCCGGCGCCGGCAATCCTTAAAACACTTTGCGCTCCGGAATCGAAAACCGGATAATTGTCCCTCTTCCTTCGCCTGATTCCGATTTATCAACGATGTCGAAAGATAATCTATTTTTTTGTTTCCGGTTTAACAAGGCCAGCCGTTCTTTCGTTATTCCAATCGCCATCGATTTGTGTTCGCCGTTGTTGCGTGTCCCATCATGATGAATCCCTGTTCCGTTATCTTCAATTTTCACCATTATCGTATTGTTTTTCAGACTATAATGAATATCTATCTTTCCTTTTCCCGGAATATTCTTCAACCCGTGCCCAATGGCATTTTCAATGAACGGCTGCCCCAGCATCGGGGGGATCAACGTATTCTCCTGATCAATATTTTCGTCGACAGCGATCGCGTAGTCAAACTTTCCCGGGTACCTGAGCGTTTGCAATTGCAGATAAAACCGGAGTGTCTCCAACTCTTTGACAAAACATATCGATTCGGTCGCCGAATTCTCCAGAATCAGGCGCATCAGCGATGAAAACGACGAAAGATAATTGACCGCGTCTTTTTTTGAATTCCTAAAAATATAACTCTGGATGGCCGTTATCGAGTTAAAAATAAAATGCGGGTTCATCTGCAGTCGCAGTAGCTTTTGTTCGAGAAGCAGCGTCTTTTGCTGTAATACGGCTTTCCTCCGGACATGCGACAAATGGATAAGAAGGAACGCGAAAAATGCCAGTCCCAAAACAATAAAAATAGAGACCTTGCGTTTTTTCAGTTTGATCTGCTGTTGCTGGTTTTCCTGCTGAAGGGTTACAATTTCCAGGGCTTTCTTGCCGGTTTCGTAACGGGTTTTCAATTCTTCAATCTGCCTGTGGCTTTCCGCGTTGAAGATCGAATCGTTCAGTTTTTTCTCTTTCTCCAGAAAACTGTATGCCATTTCATAATTTCCCAGCTTCTTATAGGCCGAAGAAAGCCCTTCCAGATTTCGGAGCAACAAGTTCTTCGAACCGATGGAATCCGACAGGATAACCGACTTTTGAAAATAGTCAATCGCCTTGTTTGCCTGTCCCATTTTTTTATACATCATCCCCATGTTGTGAAGCGACAAGGCAATCCCTCCCTTTTCGCCAATATCCTCCCTGATCTCCAGAGATTCACGGAACAATTCCAGCGCTTTACGGTATTCACCCTGTTCGGCATAAATAAGCGCCATGTTGCATTGTATTTTTGCAATACCAATATTGTGTTGGATCTGCCGGTTTAAATCCAGCGCAGACCGGTAATACGCCAACGCTTTTTGATGATCGCCTTTCCCGTTAAAATCACCCCGATATTTCCCAGTACGGAGGCATATTCTTCAGTGAGGTTATGCTCCCTGAAATAAGGGATAGCCCTCCTGTAATAATCAAGGGCGTCATCAGGTTTGCCCCATTCCCAGTATAGTGCACCCAGATTATTCAGCGAATAACTGATGCCTTTGCGGTCGTTTATTTTTTCGCGGATGGCCAGCGCCTGCCGGTAAAGTTCAGCGCCCGCGGGAAAATCAGAAAGGGCAATTTTCAGGTAACCGATGTCGCTCAGCGCCTCCGCGATCTTGACAGAATCGCCAATCGACCGGTAGTAAGCCAGTCCTTCTTCCATATTTTTGACCGATTCGGCAAAATTTCCCAGGTACCCATTGGCATACCCCATATTCTTCAGCGCTTTGTATTTTTCAGCTTCCTCATTTTGTTCTTCGGCAATCCGGTAGGCCTGCAGGCCCGCCGCAAGCGATTCGCCGGGATTCGTATACACCACTGCCTCCGACAGTTGATTGAGTATCCGGGCTTTTTCTATCCCTGAGGCTGACTGACTAAGCGTCCGTAAACTGTCCATCTTTTCAGCCTTCACCGCGAAGGCGAACAAAAGAAACAAAAACAAGTATCCCGTTCTCTTGAATATTGGATATGGTCGTTTTGGATTCAATACATCACGCGTTAATCGGCATTCACCTTCACCTCCCTGAACATGTAAAGATTATCGCTGACCCGTAAGGGCTTGCCGCTGGCCGTGGTCACGTTCCGGAGAATGACTTCCCTGGTTTTGACAGAGGGAAACTTCTCCTGGTAAGAACCGTCGGTCATCTGCGGGTTGAAATTCGCGAAAACAGCCGGCCCCTGGTAATCGTCCGGATGATTGGAGTCGTCGATATGAAGATTCTCAACGGTGATCCGTTCCGGCATGTAGCAGGTATATCCGAAATCATGCTGGCCGGTGTAAGATCCGCTGATCAGGACAGCGCTGGCAGGCCTGCCGCCTGAAGGTACAAAAAGACAGTCCCGGATCACGAATTCGCCCTGCCAGGTACTGCCATAGTCGGAACGCAGGTTGATGAGGCTCCTCCCGCGGATGGTCGTGTTCTCCACGGTAAAAGTCCCGCTGCCAATGGCATTGATCCCCATGTGTCCGAGGGTCGAGTTGCGGATGGTGGCATTGGCCACGCCCATGTGGGCATCGAAGCGCGAAAACATACAATGGTCATAGCAAAGATTCTTACAGTAATTCGACCCCAGGATTCCCCAATACGTGCGGTCATCGATGTCATTAGTCTGGCTGCAGTCCACGAAGGAGACATGAAGGGCCCGGTTCACGGAAATATCGTAACTGCCCATGGAGACAGGCTTCCCTGCCGAGCCGATGGTACTGTATGTTTTATGACCGGTCAGCAGGGTATTCTTCACCGTCACGTGAGCGCAGTCAGCGATATGGATAAAACCGCCATAGGGCGCGCCATGGTCCCCCTCGCCCGTAACGCGGTGTTCCAGTCCGTCAACGACAACATTGGAGCGCCTGATCGCGATGTTCCGGCTGTAATAGGTGTACTTCGATTCCGCCTGATTGGCCATCGTGGTGAAACGTCCCCCGGTGATGTTCAGGGTCTTCCCGTCAATGGGCAGTGCGGAGATTTCAGTGATCTGGTCGAAGTCCCAGATGATCGGCGCGTCCATATCCACATTCCCGTTTTCATCAACGACAAAGATATCGGTCTGCGAAGACCCGTTGTTTTGGTTCAACCCGAACCGGATGTATCGCTTTACGTTGGCATCGGTGACCGTGATCAGACAGGGCCCGGGCAAAGGGATGCCGATTTTCTCCTGATTCCGCTTCAGCGAAGCGATCCCTTTAGGTTTAAACGGTTGCAGGCCGGAGCTGACCATGAAAACCGGCGCATTCCGGTTTTCTACCCCGGTATCGTCAATGATGAAAGCCGCCGTACCGAAATCAGTGTCGGTTTGCATGACCGCCGTACGCTCCTTTCCGCCTATGTAGTACGTAGCCCCCTCGTCGGCTTTCACCGACAGGCCGTGCTGATTGGCGAATGCGTGGGTCGCGGCGATCGCGTCGATATCATCGGTTTTACCGTCGCCCCTGGCGCCGAAGTCGCTGTAGCGCACCAAGCCGGCTTCTTTAAACCTGAGGATGTCTTTGCGGGATACATGAAACGCCCCATCTTCCTTGATACGTACCGTCTCCCCTGTCATATCCAACACGATCGTATTTTTTTGAGGTGTGATCCTGAAGACAGGGGCGCCCGGGACTTCGGAAAAGGAACCTTTTGCAGCAATGACGGCGTAATCCGTTCCTTCAAATTCGCAGTCCGTGCGGAAAGCATCAATGCGCCTGAATGGCAATGCAGCATCGGCGCCGGCGGTCA
>CAZANK010000307.1:0-3386 GCA_964486235.1 uncultured Prolixibacteraceae bacterium
AAAATCATCTTCTCGATGGGGATCACCAGGATGCCCTGCGCTCCCGCGAGCTTGAGCTTTCCGATGATTTCCCAGAAGTCATTTTCCGCGATCACCGAGTGGATGGAACTCCATCCTTCTTCTGCCAGCGGGGTCACCGTGGGGCTCTTCATTCCCGGAAGGATGGCCGATATCTCCCCGATTTTGTCGTTAGGGGCATTCAGCAGGATGTACTTTTTGCCTTCCGCCCGTTGCACGGATTCCATCCGGAAGATCAGCTCTTCCATCATGGCCTGCTTCGCAGCGCTCAGGTTGGGGCCGGCAATGAGCACGGCCTCCGACGGCGTGACCACTTCCACTTCTTTTAACCGGTTGCTGATCAAGGTTGAACCGGAGCTGACGATGTCGAAAATGGCGTCTGCCAACCCAATACCGGGGGCAATCTCGACCGATCCGGTGATGACATGAATCTCCGCTTTCAGGTGATTTTTGTCCAGGAAGTCCTGCAGGATGACCGGGTAAGAGGTGGCAATCTTTTTTCCGTTGAAATAGTTCAATCCGGTGTAGTTGTCCGATTTGGGGATGGCCAGTGAAAGCCTGCATTTGCTGAACCCCAGCCGTTTGGCGATCAGAACATGTTGTTTCTTTTCAAGCACTTCGTTTTCACCCACAATGCCAATGTCGGCCACGCCATCGGCCACGGTTTGCGGAATATCATCATCGCGCAGGAAAAGCGCTTCGAGCGGAAAATTCTTTGCCTGCGCGAGTAGTTCCCTCCCGTTCAGTGAAAACCGGATACCGGCTTCCCTGATCAGGGCCATCGAGTCTTCATACAAGCGTCCTTTGTTTTGAATCGCAATCTTCAGTTGTGTCATGTCTGTCAGATAATAAAGAAGGCTTACCTTGCGGGTAAGCCTTCTTTGGGTTCATATCTTTTAAACTAAACAAAAGAATTACAGCCTACCGTTCAATAGGTGATTCCGATGATGGCCGTAATGTCCTTGTCCGTTAATCATGTCCTGTTCATTTTATGGTGCAATATTAATGATAAAATAAACGGGAGCAAAAAAAATGCGGATAATTTGTGCCGGGATGTGTATTATTTAAAATGCTTTTAATTTTCCCGTCGGGGTTTGCAATCGATTGCATAATGCTTATATTTGGCTTCAAAATATCATAACGAAAGAAAGATGAAGAAGCCAATTTTAATCCTGACGATCATTTTAATCGGCGCCTCGCTGCACGCGGGGAACCGGCCTGACAAGAAATTATTTTCAAAAAAGTACATCAGGAGCGTCATGGAGACGGCTGCCTGTTGGCAGTTTGACCATCCGAAGCATGCGTTGTACGATTGGACAAACGGGGCTTTTTATGCGGGCGTGTTTGCCGCCTGGGAAACCACCGGTTCCAAAAAGATGTGGAACAATATGATGGCCATGGGCGAATCGAACCAGTGGAAAGCGGGTCCGCGGTTGGAACATGCCGATGATCATGTCATTGGACAGACCTATATCGATATGTACCGGGTTACCGGCGACGGGAAGATGATTGCGCCTTTCCGTGCGCGGATGGATGAGTTCATGGCTTCTCCCTACAAAACAGGGGAGATCAGCCCGATCACCTGGTGGTGGTGTGACGCGTTGTTCATGGCGCCGCCGGCGATGGTGAAGCTAGGGATGACCCTGGGGGAAGACAAGTATTTGAGACACAGTGATCGGCTTTTTCGGGAAACATACGATTTGCTGTATGACAAGGAGGAGCGCCTGTTTGCCCGGGACATCCGGTACCAGACCACGTGGAAAGAGCCCATCCGTGAGGCGAACGGGGAAAAGATTTTTTGGTCGAGGGGAAACGGCTGGGTCTTGGGAGGACTGGTGCGGGTTCTGGAGGAATTGCCCGCCAATGATGAGACGCGTCCGTTTTATGAGGGTCTGTTCCGGGAGATGGCTGCGCGCGTAGCCGGCTTGCAGCAGGAAGACGGCTTGTGGAGGGCGAGTCTGCTCGATCCGGAGAGTTATCCCGGGGGGGAAGCCAGCGGCTCCGGCTTTTTCGTGTATGCGCTGGCGTGGGGAATCAACAACGGACTGCTTGACCGGGGTCAGTATCTTCCGGCAGTGAGAAAAGGCTGGAAAGGTTTAACGACCCTGATCCAGCCTGACGGGCATGTCGGCTGGTGCCAGCCCATTGGCGCCGATCCCCGGAAGAATTTTACGCCAGGGAGTTGGGAAGTCTACGGCACGGGCGCCTTCCTGCTGGCGGGAAGCGAAGTGATCAAGGTGAAATGGTAAATATTGACCGCACAAAAAGAGAAGGTTGGTTTTTTAAACCAGCCTTTTTTTTTCTGAAATGTCTTTTTTTTCAAAAATTTCTCAGTCAGTCGCCGGGTTTTATTTAAATTGCACCGCTCAAAAAGATTTAATTAACATCACGTTTATGCCAAAGAGAGAAGACATCCACAAAGTGCTGATTATCGGCTCAGGTCCGATCATCATCGGCCAGGCCTGTGAATTTGACTATTCCGGAACCCAGGCATGTAAAGCACTTCGCGCGTTGGGCTATGAGGTTATTCTGGTCAATTCAAACCCGGCGACCATCATGACCGACCCGGAGATGGCCGACATTACTTATCTGGAACCGTTAAATGAGTATGCGCTTACGGAAATTATCAGGAAGGAACGTCCTGATGCGCTGTTGCCGAATCTTGGTGGACAAACGGCGTTGAACCTGTCCCTGCAACTGGCCAAAAGCGGGGTGTTGGATCAATATGGCGTCAAGGTGATCGGCGTAAATATCGACGCCATTGAACGGGGGGAGGACCGCGTTGCCTTTAAGGGGACCATGAACCGTTTGGGGATAGAAATGCCTGAAAGCACGGCGGTCAATACGGTTGAAGATGCGGAGAAGGTAGCGGCCCGGCTGGGCTATCCCGTAGTGATCCGTCCGGCTTACACGATGGGCGGCACCGGCGGCGGACTGGTATACAATGTGGAGGAGCTGCGAACCGTGGCCAGTCGCGGGTTGTCGGTGAGCATGGTCAACCAGGTGTTGATTGAAGAATCTGTACTGGGTTGGGAAGAACTGGAGTTGGAAGTGGTCCGCGACGCGAAAAACCAGATGATCACGGTCTGCTTCATCGAGAATGTGGATGCCATGGGCGTCCATACCGGCGACTCGTATTGCACGGCGCCCATGCTCACGATTTCGCAGGAGCTGCAGCAGCGCCTTCAGAAACAAGCGTATTCGATCGTGGAAGCGATCGAGGTGATCGGTGGTACCAATGTCCAGTTTGCCCATGATCCGAAAACCGATCGGGTGGTGGTCATCGAGATCAACCCGCGCACGTCCCGTTCATCCGCGCTGGCGTCCAAGGCGACCGGATTTCCGATCGCGTTGGTATCGGCCATGCT